>NZ_CAJPPN010000002.1 GCF_905372525.1 uncultured Porphyromonas sp. | reverse complement strand
GTATGTCTATTCCTTGGGGATAATACGTAGGATCTCTAGTGATGGGCTAAGGCTCCCTGGGATATGAAATAATCCCCCGAGGATCCAAAGGCAGGAGTGTGCGAGCGAGATCATGCGTCAGCCCTGTTCTTAGGGGAGACGAGGTGGTGTTTACTCGGTATTTTGCGTACCTTTGCCTCTAAACATGCGAATAGCTATAGACGAAATGAAAACAATAAAAAAGGTTATCCTTGTCCTCATCGTACTCGTGATCGTCGCTGCGCTGGTCTCGCTCCCCTTCCTGAACGAGGCACAACGAATGATCGTCGCTATGGGGGCTGGCCTAGGTGTTCTGAACCTCCTCGGGCTACTCTTCTTCCTCAACAAGAACAGTAAGTCCCCTCAGCGTTAGTGCCTTTGTCCTCTAAAGCAAAGCGCCCCTACTCATAACGAGTAGGGGCGCTTTACTTTGAGTGGAGGAGCTCCTATTCTCTTCGCTTTCGCATCGAGCGGAGGAAGAGCGAGGTCGGGTAGAGTGAGATCAAGTAGGAGATCAGGGTGACAGTCCCAAAGGTCAGCAGCAGATCATCCCAGTGGAGATCTACCGGCAGGGGTTGGATGCCCGAGCCAATACCAGCCGTGATCATACCGAACCGCTCCTGTAGATAGCAGACTAGTATGCCGAGCGAGACTCCAAGGACAGAGCCAAGGAGAGAAATCAAGAGCCCTACACGGCGATAAATAGAGCCAACGAGTGAGGGCTGAGCTCCTAGGGCATAGAGGATACGTGCATCCTCCTGCTTCTCTAGGATAAGCATCATCAGAGAGCTAGCGACATTGAACGCAGCCAGCAGCAGGATGAAGAGTAGGATGAGGAAGGTCATCACCTTCTCCATCCGGATGAGGTAGGAGAGGTCGGGGTGTTGTTCCTCACGGTCTAGTATGCGAAGCTTGTCCCCGAGTCCAGCCTCGAGCTGCTCCTTGATCGTCGCTAAGTCCGCCTTGGGACGAAAGTGCAGGGCTATGGCTGAGACTTCGTTGGAGGTATAGTCTAGCGCCGAGCGTAGAGCCCGTATAGGGGCATAGACGGTATGATCTGTCTCTAGGCTCATCGAGCTGTACTGTCCGACGACGATCGCAGAGAGGGAGGAGAAGGAGGAGCTGGGAGCCATGGGGTTGATGAGTCCGATGCGCTTGGGGAAGAGTAGCTCCACTCGAGGAGCAGAGCCACTATGGGTGGCTCCACTTGGGGAGAGTGTGATCCCAGCTCCGATGTTGATAGGGACGATCGCGGAGTCCTCGGGGAACTGTCCCTCGAGCTTCGTCAGTACCACACCCGAGCTGATCTGCTGTGCCATAGAGTAGACCTTGGGGAAGTAGTAGTCAATCCCAACTACATCCACGACCCACTGCTCCTCCTCGGAGCGGAGGAGCCCCTTACTCTCCAAGAGAAAGGAGTAGTTCTTGACCCCAACCTCCTTGAGTAGCGTCTCGAGCTGGGGATGCTCCGTGAGGTCAATGATCTTGCCACTACGACTACGTATGAGGAGCTCGGCATCAGTCTGCTCCGTCCCCTCGAGGATCATCTCTACATAGCCGTTGTAGACGGATAGGACGCATACTAGCGCCATAGAGACAACGGCGATAGCGAGGGCAGAGACTGCCGTCACATAGTTCACAGCGTGTAGGCGTGATCTACTGAAGAGGTAGCGTAGGGCGATACGGAAGCTTAGCACGAGGGGGATGAGGGGGTTATTCCTTTAGACCAAGGAGACTATCGATACGCTCTAGGTAGTCGAGTGAGTCATCGATGAAGAAGGTGAGCTCGGGGAGCTTACGTAGCTGCTTGCCGACCCGTAGCCCGAGGTCATAGCGTATCGTACGAGCGTTAGCACGGATGGACTCCAGGAGCTCCTCACTCCTCTCGGAGGGGAAGATACTGAGGCGGATACGCGCGATGCTCAGGTCTGGGCTCACGGTGACAGAGGTGACTGTGATTAGGGTGCCAGGTAAGCTCTGCGTCTGCTGTCTGAAGAGGTCGCTGACCTCCTTTTGTATTAGCCGATTGATGCGGCTCATCCTTGTATTATCCATTTCTTTGCCGTTTGTTGGATACAAAGGTAATAAGTCTTCGTTACTTATTCTCAGCTATGTAGCGAAGTAGGTCTTCCGAGGTACTTGTCTCGGGGCATCGCTCGAAGGGGATTCGGTAGGTACACCCAGCCCTATACTCGGAGCATCCAAAGGCTGTCTTTCCACGTAGGAGCTGTCCTTGCCCGCACCTAGGGCAGGTAATACCCATAGGGCAGGCTGGTGGGGTGGGCTGGGGGAGAGGGGCTGGGGCGAGGACGGACTGCGTGAGCTGTAGGAGCATGGCCTTAAGCTCATCGATGAAGGTCGTAGCCTCTAGCTCCTGACGCTCTATTTGACGAAGCTTGTACTCCCATTGTCCCGTGAGAGCTGCACTCTTGAGGAGCTCATAGTTGATGAGTGAGATGAGTTGCTTCCCTGTCTCTGTAGCGTGGAGCTGGTTGCGTTTGACCTTGGCGATGTAGCCCCGTTTGTAGAGGGTCTCGATGATGTTGGCTCGGGTAGAGGGGCGCCCGATACCGTTCTCCTTCATTGCCTCCCGCAGGCTCTCATCCTCGACGAGTCTACCAGCAGTCTCCATTGCCCTCAGGAGTGTCGCCTCGGTATAATACTTGGGCGGCTGGGTCTGCCTCTCCTTGAGCTCGGGAGTGTGGCTACCCGTCTCTCCGACGACAAAGGCTGGGAGGGTGGTCTCGGGACTCTCGGGGCTCTCCTTTTCTCCTTCCTCCTTAGCCTCGGGGGTAGGCTCAGTCGCACCGGCGAAGATGATACGCCAGCCAGGCTCTAGGATTTCCCTCCCAGAGGTCTTGAAGCGTATATGCTCTACTTTGCCCTCGACGCTTGTGGTGCTGATCTTACAGTCTGGGTAGAAGGCGGCGATGAAGTGCCGGGCGATGAGATCATAGACCTGGGCTTCCTCTGTCGAGAGGCCAGAGGCACGCTGTCCTGTAGGGATGATGGCGTGGTGATCGGTGACCTTAGCGTTGTCGAAGACCTTCTTGCTCTTGCGTATGGGGGCTCCACTCAGTAGGGGAGCTACCAGAGTCGGGTAAGGGGTGACAAGGTCTCTGAGGATCGCTGGGATCTTGGGGTAGAGGTCTTCGCTTAAGTAGGTCGTATCGACACGGGGATAGGTGGTGAGCTTCTTCTCATAGAGGCTCTGTATGGTGGCAAGCGTCTTCTCTGCGCTTAGCCCGAACTTCTTGTTGCACGTGACTTGTAGGCTCGTTAGGTCAAAGAGTGCGGGTGGGCTCTCGCGTCCGTCCTTCTTCTTTACTTCCGTGACGACGAAGGGCTTACCAAGTACAGAGACGAGGGCTTCCTCTGCCTTCTTCTTGTCGCTGTACTTGCCTTTGTCTGCGGTGAATACAACCTCCCTATAGCGAGTCTTCAGCTCCCAATAAGGCTCCGATACAAACTGCTCTATGGCCTGCTGTCGCTCGACAACGAGAGCTAGTGTTGGCGTCTGTACTCGGCCGATGGATAGAGGCTGCTTCCTCCCGCTCTGCCCGTAACGGAGGGTGTAGAGGCGAGTGGCATTCATCCCCAGGAGCCAGTCTCCTATAGCTCGGGCCAGCCCTGCAAGGTAGAGGGGGCGATAGTCAGACTCATCATGGAGATTCTGGAACCCCTCGCGGATAGCTTCATCGGTGAGGGAGGAGATCCACAGACGTTTGACGGGGACATGACAGCCTACTTTCTGTAGGACCCATCGCTGGATGAGTTCCCCTTCCTGTCCAGCGTCACCGCAGTTGATGATGAGCTCTGCCTGAGCTACTAGGCGTTCGATGACAGCTAGCTGCCTTTGGTAGTGTTCGCTCTCTATGGCCTTTATCCCGAAGCGCTCGGGGATCATGGGGAGGACAGAGAGGCTCCAAGCCTTCCACTCGGGATGATAGTCGTGGGGTTCCTTGAGGGTGCACAGATGCCCGAAGGTCCAGGTCACAACGTATCCATTGCCTTCGATATAGCCTATGCCACGATCGACGTTCCTATGGGTTGCTCCGAGGATGGTCGCTATATCTCGGGCGACGCTCGGCTTCTCAGCGATGCATACGATCACGGGTAATTTATGTCAGGGGGTAAGGTCTATCTGCGTGTGCTACGCGATAGGAGCTTTGAGATGGGCTGCTCAAAGTACTTATTGACGATGATACTCCCGATGATAGCCACTAAAAAGGTTACAATAAATCTTATAGTCCAGTGATGATCAGGGTACACCCTGCTCAATATTTGCTTAGTGATTAAAATAACCAGATTGTGGATCATATAGAAGCTAAAGCTAATCTCACCAAGGTAGAGGAGAGTCCTATTCTTAAGCCACATAGGACTGTAACCTCGCCTCTCATAGATCGCATAGGAGAGGATTGTTATGCCACTTACTATATAGAAAACTCGACCAGAAATTTCCATCATATTTGGCTTCCCATGGATAATGAATAGCCCTATAGCGGAGAAAGTTAGAGGGAGTAGATCTCTAAAAATAATAGGAGGAAGCTTTACCCGATTAAGTCTCACATAGGTATGATACAAGATTATTCCAAGGACAAAATCTATGAGGCGAGTTGGGGGAAACTTATACCAGTACCACTCTTGGAGTTGTGCGGGGATGAAGTTTGAGAATAAGGATATAAAAAGAGTTAGAGTACAGAAGAATACGATGAGCTTCTTTAGGGAAAGTTTTGCGAGGATAGGATATATCATATAGAAGGAGACAAGTGTAGATAAGTACCATGCCACAGAGTTTCCCTCCATCTCCTTAATCGGGAACCAAGATTGTAGAAGAATCGCATTCCCCATGAGGGGTAAAAGATGGATATCCTTACCTCCCCAAGCCATATAGGCAGCACCAATCCAGATAAAGAGGCATAATATATGTAAAGGCCAAAGCTTGATTAGACGCTTGAATATGAAGTCATACCACCTAAAATTATTCTGGGATACCTTATCTGCATAGCCCAGACTCATCACGAATCCGCTTAATACAAGGAAGAATGAGACCCCTATGGCTCCTCCTTCAGGAAAGAGGGGCTCATAAGTGCCAATCGGAAAATGAAAGCAGAAAATCAGACATGTAAAGATGAAGCGTAGTGATTGCAGGGACTGTAGCATACTCGTTATCTTTTAGCCGTTTCTGTTAGTTCTTTGAATAGCCTAATCCATTGATTCATGATCACCTCAACCGAGAATAATCGTATGGCTCTTTCCCGTGCATTTCGCCCCATAGTTTTTCGGGTATCTTCATCCTCTATTAATCTCACAATCGACTTAGCAAGGCTGATGTGATCACCAACCTGCTCTATGAGGAACCCTGTTTCCCCATCCACTATTATGTCTCGAGGACCGCAAGGACACGCATATGAGACTCCAGGTATACCACACATATGAGACTCTACAAGGATCATTGATAGTCCCTCATGCTTTGAGCTACATGCACAGATAGAGGAGTCCATGTACTCCTTAAGCATATTCTTGGATTCATACTTTTCGATACTATCACCCAGACCTAAAGCATCAATCATATGGTCTAGATTCTCCAATCCCTGTCCACAAAGCTTCAATATCCACTCGGGGTGTAGGCTATGCACGATGACCCAAGCCTCTATGAGGCTTTCGAAGTTTTTCTGTTCACTATATCGCCCAGAGGCGATGACCTTATGAACATCTAAATTTGCAACTTCGGTTGGTTCAAAACTACTAGCATTGGTGATACAAATTGCATTATTTACACCCCATGTTGGCAAGTCTTCATGAGTCAGGGTGACTAGGCGGTCGAACCTCTTCACGATTTGCAGGTCTACCCAATTGTGAAGCTTGCCGAGCAGTCCCTTCCTAGAGAAAATCCATGTATATCTAGCTCCATGAGCCTCTAGGATCTTAGCACTACCATCTTTAATAAAGGGTAACAGATACATGTCCTTACCAAACATAGAAATTGTTATGTCGGGACGGATTTCGGATAGTGTTTTCTTTAGGAGCCTCCAGTGATGACGTAAGAATGTAGGATTTAGTTTAATCTTTTCCCACTTACTTAGTTGGTCAGCTTGAATGTACCTGATATCGAAGTCTATCATCTTGACCCGAGGGTCGATCTCATAGAATGGCTGTCTCCCCAGTTGATCTGTGGTGAGGATATATACTTCATGTCCATGCTCTACCCAGTAGTTCACTTTGTTGGCTAGAACTCTGGTTTGTCCACCTGCATACCAGGTGTTGTTAATGAGATACACTAGTTTCATTGTCTTTATTCTTGGGTTAATTCTTTTACTTTGCTGGATTTATGTTGTTTTTGAGAAAAGAGTTTTTATTTCTAGTCCTTACGTGAAAGTAGTCTTGTGATAGGCTGTTCGAAATACCTATTGATTATAATACTCCCGATGATGGACACCCCCAATGTAATCACTAGACGAGGAACCCAATATAGCTCTGGGTATATCCAGCTAAAGGTCATATTCATAATCCGAATAACTAGATGGTGAATCATATAGAAACTGAAGCTAATTTCACCTAGGTAGATTAACCAAGGTCTGCATAAATAGGCTGGAATGCCATTTTTCTCCCCACTCTTTTGAGCTATTGCAAATACGCAAATGATGGTCATGCTAGGAATGAGGTAGGGGTATGCATGATTCCCTGCCACATCGTATCGGCGAACGAATTGGAATGCAGCAATGAAGAGAATCACAGGAAGAGACTCCATCAGTAGTCGCTTTACAAGATCTTGTTTTTGCCACCAAGATAGGAGTCCATGTTCCTCTACATATAGGAGGAGGCGGTAAGCAAGCATTCCAACAACGCAATCAATAAGTCTAGCTGCAGTGGAAAAATAGAAGAACCAATATCGAAGTGTAAAACCTCTGTGGTCAACTAGGGGTAACTGAGATCCGAAGAGCGCTATAAGAGCCCCATATATAACTAATCCCCCTATAAGCCACTTAGTCCTCAGACGGGAAATTGAAGGGAAGAGCGCATAGAAGAATATTAGGGTAGAAAGACACCATGAGACATCATTACCTTTTGCTTCAACCATAGGAATCCAACCTTGTAGCATGAAGAGATTGCCAAGGATGGGCAGAGGAGCTCTAGTTTCAAGCGTCCCATTAATACTAGTTGCAAGTAACCAGACTGCGAGGCAGAGTATGTGTAGAGGCCACACCCGAATGAGGCGCTTCTTCATGAAGTCCCACCAATTGAAGTTGGATTCCTTCACCCGCTCTGCATAGCCGATACTCATCACAAAACCACTAAGCACGAGGAAGAAGCTTACCCCCATAGGGCCTGCCCCAGGTAGTAGGAATCTGACCTCTTCCCCCAACAGTAGAAAGTGCTGTGCGAAGATGAAGAGGGCGAAGATGAAGCGTAGAGCTTGTAGTGATGATATCATACAGAGGATGTCTTATCTATTCCCTGGCAAAGATACGGTAAAGCAGCGAATATGTGTAGGGGATATGACTGGGCTTCCTTTGGGGGGCTATCCCGCCAGCATTGCTGAGAGGGCGCAATGGTGATTGGTGTCTTTGGAGCATTAGGATCCCAAGGATACTCTATAGATGCTCAGCGCAGAGGCTGCGTGTGGGTCGGCAGAGCTTAGGTGACTCTGGTCTCTATACGACTATGGCAAGGGGGACTCTTATCACAGAAGAAGAGGTACCGCCATAAAGCAAGAATTGGTTGTCTCCCGACAACCAATCCTTTTCGTTAACCTTAAATCTAATACCATGAAAAACACACTGCAAAGATAAGGCAAATAATCAATACAAACCAAATTTTTGTATAAATTATTCCTCTTTCTAGTTTGTTCCTATTGGTATACAGCTATTTATGTTTTCTCGGAGTCTCGAGAACGAGGAAAAAGTATCTCTGAGGTAAATGCCAAAGGGGCTCCTCGGATGATCGAGGAGCCCCTTTGTTCATTGTTTTATTCCCACCAGACTAGGAGGGGGAGAGTTACTTGTTGCTTACCCCAAGCTTCTTGGCGATGTCGTCTGGGAGAGCCTTACGATTGACGATGATGTTCATCGTCTTGCCCTTGACGAAGTTGTAGGAGGCATACCATACCCCCTTGTACTTACCCGTCTCACCCCAGGAATTCTGTACGAGGAAGAACTTACGTCCGATCTGGTTCTTGGCCATGCCGAAGATTACCATGCCGTGGTCATCGGTGAGCTCATAGTTGTCATAGCCCTTCTGACGATACTCCTGCGTGGGGTCGATCTCGGGGACGTCAGGACGATTGACCATCTGTCGGATGTAGTTCTGCTTCTCTCCATAGCTGAGACCTACCCAGCGAGCCTGGTCCGATCCCTTGGTCTCGATCTCCTCGATGTCGGGTAGGACGGCCAGACCATCTCGGGTGAAGCCTTGTTCGCTCACGTCAGAGCCCCAAGCGATGGTGTAGCCCTTGTCGATAGCAGTCTCCATTACACGCATGAACTCGTCAATAGGGATATTGTAGCTCTGCGCCCAGCGCCAGTTGTCCTCGATCTCTAGGGCAAACTTGCTGTAGAAGGGGTGGTGTGTGAAGGAGGTCAGCGAGATATAGTCGTCGGGGTTGATCCCGAGAGCCTGTGCATAGGTCTTAGGCGTATACTTCTTCCCTGCGAAGGTGAACTCCTCAGGTAGCTTGCCTAGGTAGGAGTCGATGATCGAGGTAAAGGCAGGGTACCACGCCGTGGAGAGCTTGCCGTTGGGGTTCTTGATGATGGCATCGAGGAAGGCCTTGAGCCCCGTCTCCATCTCACTGTGTTGGTTCTTGTTCGTCCCATAGTTCAGCCCCATCATGACAGAGCGGGGGACGGCTCCGTAGGTCTTCAATACATAGAGGACGTCGTAGAATGAGCCGCCTTGTGCGAAGTTGAGCTTGCCGTGCATGCGGACGTACTTGCGTCCTTTGTCTCGATAGGAGTGACTGACGACGAACATCTCGGAGAGGTCGAAGTTCCCCTTGCCTATGCGCAGGAGCTCTCCCTCTAGGAAGCTCTGGCCAGAGTATGCCCAACAAGTCCCAGAATTAGCTTGGTTCTTGATCGCACTGATACGCGCGTCCTTCACAGTGGTGAATTGGTTGGTCTCTCCAGCGTCCTTGGGCTGGTTAGGCGTCTGAGCTGAGAGGGTGGAGACCATCCCAGCCACGGCCATGATAGCGATGAGTTTCTTCATTACGCGATGTGTTGTACTTACTGTTATTTAGTTGAACTAGTTCGCATAGCATGTACCTGCACGTAACAGGCAAGCCTCCCAAAGGTAGTCATTTTCCCGATAAGGCCTTCCCTGCCCGCTCGTGGGGGCTTCAGAGGCAGAAGCCTTTGTGCTTAGGCCAAGTAGGTTAAGCTAGGTCTCGGATGCTCAGCCTAGAGACATAAGGAGCTATCTTGTAGTCCTGACCCGATGTAGTGATGGACGATGAGGGGGGGCTGTGCTAGGGGGGCGGGGAAGTGCTCTAGCCTACCTTTATTGCGTTCATGGAGGTCTTATCCCGCTCTTTGTAAGGAGCGGACTAACATGCTCGTCTTGGGTTGGTTGTGTCCTAAGATGGGCTTGGTAGAGTAGGCCAGATGAGGTGTATCCCGAGGGGGGCATATCGAGTATATAATCTACCCGTTGGGGCTCTCGGTAAGAGCGTCCTCGTCACCTTACATAGGTGATGGGTGCGCTCTTACCGAGAGCGCATCTGTCCTCTCGGTATGTTCGTTTTTGCTGCATCGGTATGCTTGATACAGAGGTGATTATACGGGCGGGATTCTCTTTGTTTGCTCCTTGGGATAGAGCCCTTAGCAGGCATACTTGTCCCCTTATGTTTCTTGTGGTACATGGGTACATATATAATGGTATAGTGATGAGAGGTGGAGAACGATAGCGGTGTGTAAAATCTCTGGGGGGAGAAGGCTAGAGGGATCTAGGCAGGGTCGACGCATGATTTCGCTCGCACACTCCTGCCTTTGGATCTTCGGGGATATTATTTCATATCCCTGAGAGCCTTAGCCCATCACTAGAGATCCTACGTATTATCCCCAAGGAATAGACATACAAGCGAGCCCTACAGAGGATATACTTAGAGCGAGATAGTGTACACGCGTGTATACTGTTGTGTACACGTGGGTATACAGTTGTGTACACACGTGTATACTCATCCCTCCTAGGTAGGAGGTATTAGCTTGGTATATCTGGACTAAGACATAGATACTTCTATCTTTTATCTTCGGCGTATACTCCTTGACGTCCTTGCCCTTGCACTATAGTGATTTCATGCGTCAGCCCTGGGGATCTAGGAGAAAAGCAGCGTCAGCCCTATGGCTGTGCTATGGGACAGTGCTTTGAGCGATGAACTGGTGCTCACCTAGAGCCCTCCTATCGGCTAAGGAGGCAGTACGTAACCTGAATAATAGGAGAGTCGGGGGAAGCTCCTACCGCTTGGTATCGGCGGTGAGAGGAGATAGGTAGGGTGAGTACGGAGTCTCTCCCTAGGTAGCCTCGAGAGGATCCCTAAGGCTCTGGACGAGGCTGTGCAGGGACAATTTCGTACTTTTGTCACGTAAGAAGCTGGAAGAAGAAAACAAGATGCATCAATCACCTATCATACTGGGTATCGAGAGCTCCTGCGACGACACCTCTGCGGCTGTCCTCTCAGGGCATACCCTGCTCAGCAACGTCATCGCCTCTCAAGCCGTACACACGGCCTATGGGGGGGTAGTGCCCGAGTTGGCCTCCCGAGCTCATGAGCAGAATATCGTGCCTGTCGTCAGCGAGGCCATCCGGAGGGCTGGTATTACCCTTGGAGATCTGGACGCTATAGCCTTCACACGTGGCCCCGGACTCCTCGGATCACTCCTTGTTGGGACGAACTTTGCCAAGGGGCTAGCTCTCTCCCTTGGGATCCCTATGGTGGAGGTCAATCACCTACACGCACACGTCCTAGCACACTTCATCGAGGAGGAGGGAGAGCCACATGTAGCTCCTCAGTTCCCCTTCCTCTGTCTCCTCGTCTCTGGGGGAAACTCACAGATCATCCTCGTGCGCTCCGCCTCCGATATGCAGATCATTGGTCAGACGATCGATGATGCTGCGGGTGAAGCCTTCGACAAGTGTGCCAAGGTCATGGGACTAGGATATCCCGGAGGGCCTATCGTCAATCGCCTAGCCAATGAGGGTGATCCTAAGGCTTTCTCCTTCAGCAAGCCTCATATCGCAGGCTATGACTATAGCTTCAGTGGGCTGAAGACTTCGTTCCTCTACACCCTGAGGGATGAGCTCGCTAAGAACCCTAACTTCATCGAGGAGCGTAAGGCAGACCTCTGTGCCTCTCTCCAGGCTACGGTTATTGATATTCTGATGAAGAAACTCCGTCAGGCGGCCAAGGACTTAGGTATTGATCAGGTTGCTCTTGCTGGGGGGGTCTCTGCCAACACGGGGCTAAGAGCAGCCTTCGAGGAGCACGCTCAGCGGTATGGCTGGAAGATCTTCATCCCCAAGTTCGCCTACACGACGGACAATGCTGCGATGGTGGCGATGAATGGCTACTTTAGCTACATGGAAGGTCGTCGTACAGGACTTGATGCTGTACCCTTTGCGCGCGTAACAATGTGATCTATGTCACAGGTAGATATCATCACAGAGATCGCCCATAGCCTCCAGCACGAGGCGCTCACTATCGCTACAGCAGAGAGCTGTACCGTCGGGGGTGTGTGTGCCCGCTTGGGTAGTATAGCAGGAGCCTCTACCTACTTACGTGGGGGCATCGTTGCCTATCAGACTCCACTGAAGGTAGAGCTCCTAGGGCTCCCCTCCCAGCTCATCGAGCAGCATGGTGTCGTCAGCGAGGCTGTCGCCCTAGGGATGGCTCGTGGCGCACGGGAGTGTCTACACGCTGATATCGGAGTCGGCACGACCGGGGTAGCAGGGCCTGCAGGAGGTAGCCCAGAGTGTCCCGTGGGGACGATCTGGATCGCAGTCTCTAGGGCTCACCCCGAGGGAGAGCGGATCCGTACAAAGAAGCTACACCTAGACGGGGATCGGGTACACAACATCTCCGAGGCTATAGACGAAGCCCTACAGCTCGTGAGAGAACTCACCTAATAGAACTCTATTCATAGCACATCCATGACAATAGTTAGATACCCTGTACTACGCACCATGAGGATGCTCGGCCTATTCCTCTGCCTGCTTCCCTTGACTCTCTGGGCTCAGATGGAGCCCACATCTACACTCCTCTATCGCTTAGGACTAAGCTATCAGATCAGTAGCGACCCTAGCTGGGGACGGGGATACCCCGTCGTCACGGGGAGCGAACCCTACAGCCCTGCCTATACGGCAGGCCTTCAGGTGGGGGACATCATCCAGCAGATTGATGGTGTGTCTACCCGGGGATTGTCACTGGGCAATGTCCGTAGTCTCCTAGAGCGCCCTACTCGTACCCATCTCCTTACTGTTACTAGTCTCGGTAGAGGGGAGAGACAAGTCGCCCTAACACCAGAAGCAAAGGCACCAGGGGCGATCACTGAGCGAGAGCTAGCCCGAGCCTTTGCGCTCTATAGCCTAGAGGACGAGCAAGCACGTCGCCTCAGCTATCCCTTCGTCTACCATACAGGTGCAGGCTATGACCTCTCTGGCGTGCACACCTTCTCTTTCGCACCCTCTTCTCCAGAGAGCAAGGAGCTGGAGACCGAGCTCTATGCCCAGATCTCTAGGATTCTCGAGGGACGAGGGCTCAAGCGAGATGATGCTCGCCCTGATCTACTCCTAGAGTGCTTCTATGAGCTGCGCCCCGAGGAGGGCTCGATGCGAGATGCCTCAGTCCCTAGGGAGACCAGCCGCTATGACGTGCAGAGTCAGGACTTCGTACGCCTACCCATCTTGCCTCATACGAGTGACTCTAGGGGGAGCTACTCAGTACACCTATCTCTACAAGCGGTGCGCCCCCAGTCGCCCGATAGCCTCCTCTGGAGCTGTCAGTCGCAGGATATGCTTAGTGAGGCGATGACGCTCAAGGACTATGCCCGCTACACGCTACCTATGATGCTCCAGGGCTTCCCCTTCGTCCCCGTCTCGGAGCGCCCGAGCTATCTTATCCGCACCTCGCGCTACTACTATACGGGGATACTCTATGATGCCTCCTCGCTGGATCGGGTGTATGATGTGGAGGATCACTCTCCTGCCTTCAGAGCAGGCTTACGCCGAGGGGATCAGATCCTTCAGATCAATGGTCATCGGCTCACGTCAGTCACCCCACAGGAGCTCTCTAGTCTCTACCGGGGCTTCGTCTCTGAGACCTACCGCTATCGGGATACGAAGCAGGGTACCTTCGTGGATGCCCGAGGAGTGCAAGGACTCAGCCTGTGGCGCAAATCAGAGTACAACACACTACGCAAAGTCTTCACTAAGGATCAACCTGTGACGGCCTTTGCTTACCTCTTCTCTTTCAGACCTTATATTAACGATACCGACCATGCGGTGCTTACCCTTGAGATCAAGCGAGGGGGCGAGACCTATACTCTCTCGCTCACCCCAGAGCTCAGAGATGAGAGCACCATTAGCCTAGATAATAATTGATGATGGACGTTACTCCCCTTACTACCTACCAGCTAGGGCGCGTACAGCAGCTCCCTATCCTCCGTCTCGTCTCCATCGGAGCCTACCTTGATGGGGGCACTCAAGAGATCCTTCTCCCTCTGCGCTATCTACCTAGTGGGGCCCGGGAGGGAGACCTTGTGACGGTCTTTGTATATCACGACAACGAAGGCCGACTTATCGCTACTACCCTCACCCCACTGGCCGAGGTGGGACAGGTAGCCTATCTCCGCTGCTCCTCAGTGACTGATGTAGGGGCCTTCATGGAGTGGGGTATTCATCGTGACCTCTTTGTCCCCTTCAGAGAGCAAACCTCACGCATGCTCGAGGGATATAGTTATGCGGTCTACCTCTATATAGACCAGATTAGCGAGAAGATCGTTGGCTCAGCTAAGCTCTCCAAGCACATAGGTAATACCCTCGCTACATACGAGCCTGGACAAGAGGTGAGCTGTCTCGTCGTAGAGCAGCACGAGCTAGGCTACAGATGTGTGATCGAGCATAAGCACTGGGGATTCATCTATACCGATGATGCCCCACGAATGCTACGCCGTGGAGAGATGCTCCAGGCCTATGTCGTACGTCTGAGGGAGGACAATAGGGTAGACCTCTCCCTCTCCCCCGTAGGCTATGCCAAGATAGAGGGTGAGCAGATGCGTCTGATCCGTCTACTCGAGCGGCAGGAGGGCGGAGTCCTCCCCCTCGGGGATAAGAGCCCAGCGAGTGATATCCTCCTACTGACGGGGATGAGTAAGAAGACCTTCAAGATGACCGTAGGTGCCCTTTATAAAGCACAAGCAATCACCCTAACCCCTACCTCGATTACCCTCGTTAAGGCTAACCCTAAGTAGCCCCTCGATGTCTACCCCATTTACCCCCTCCCCACAGGTAAGGGCTACCCTAGAGGCGATGAATATGGCTTCGTCTCGTGGGGAGCCCTTCTTCTTTATCCTTGACTTTGAACTTAGGGAGGGTGTGTTCGTCCCTTCCCCGCTTGAGCAGAGTGAACTCAAGGTATATTTTGACTTTCCTTCAGCTCATACCCTCCCTCCGGTGGGTATAGAGTCCTCACTGGATCTAGCTTTAGCCCCAGAGGACTACGCTTCGTATCTAGGTAGGTATGAGATTATTCGCAGAGGCTTACTCCGGGGGGATAGCTTCCTTACCAACCTCACCCTGCGCACCCCTATCACTTGTCGGGCAAGCCTAGAGCAGATCTACCTAGCCAGTCGGGCGAGGTATAGAGTGCTCCTACCAGGGCGGTTTGTATCGTTCTCCCCAGAGTGTTTCATCTCGATCCATGAGGGCGAGATCCACACCCATCCGATGAAGGGAACGATAGATGCTAGCCTGCCAGATGCGGCGGAGCGTCTACGTACAGACTATAAGGAGGGCTGCGAGCACAATACTATAGTCGATCTGATGCGCAACGATCTGAATCGCGTGGCGACAGATGTACAGATAGCACGGCTGAAGTACCTCACTCCGCTACATACCTCACGGGGAGACCTACTGCAGATGAGCTCAGAGATACGGGGGCAGATCCAAGCGAAGTACCAAGGTGCCCTCGGAGATCTCCTGCTTGAGCTCCTCCCTGCAGGCTCCATCAGTGGTGCTCCCAAGGAGAAGACCGTAGAGCTTATCCGCCAGGCAGAGGATCGCTCGAGAGGCTTCTATACGGGAGTATGTGGCTACTATGATGGTGTAGACCTAGACACAGCGGTGCTCATTCGCTATATCGAGCAGGATCAGTCAGGGAAGTACTACTACCGATCTGGTGGTGGGGTGACCATCAATAGCCATCCGAAGGACGAGTACGAGGAGTGTATCCAGAAGATTTATATTCCCCGATGACCTTCATTGACACTATCCGATACGAGGATGGAGCCTTCGTGGATCTCCCCCGTCACCTAGCCCGTATCCAGGCTACGGCCTTAGCCCATGGGGGGCAGCTGGATATAGGAGCTGTGGAGCGGAGGCTATACTCTTCGGCACCTATGCCCCAGGGACTGTATCGTGTGACCCTCTATTATAATCCCCTAGAGGTGCTGGAGGTACGGAGTATCCCCTACCAACGGAGGGAGATACAGCGACTCTATCTGTATGAGCTCCCCGAGGACTTCTCTTACAGCTACAAGTACGCAGACCGTAGCTTCTTCCTCCATGCAAGGGCAGAGCTGTCGCCGGAGGAGGAACTGCTCTTTGTTCGCTCCGATGGGAGCCTGACGGAGACCACCTATACCAACGTCCTCCTAGAGCTACCTAATGGAGCCCTCATCACCCCCTCACGCCCCCTCCTGCGAGGGACTCAGCTCAGCCGTCTCCTAGAGCAGGGGATAGCTCAGGAAGTAGAGGGGCTGACAAGTAATGACCTTCGTCGTAGCTACCGGATACACCTCATTAATGCCATGATGCCTCTAGGCGGAGCGATCACGCTCTCCCCTAGGCAAATAATAGACTAGGGGCGAAGGTTGTATGCCTCCGCCCCTAGTACACTAGCCCTAAATTCTTACTCTCTAGGCTGTAGCTCGAGGATATAGTCCTCGGGCTTAATGGTCTTGCGGTAGATGATCTGTAGCTTCCCGTCCTTGAGCCCCCAGATGTATCCTAGAGCCTCCTTGGCATTCTGTAGGGCAAAGTGTCCCTTGTCATTGCGGTGGAGCACAAAGGTGTCTCTGAGACTATCTGCGCTACGAGTGAGCTGGAGCGAGGAGCTGAGTCGCTGCTGATCCTGCGCATTGGTGATGGTATAGTTGCCACTCTCTCGGTCTAGGGAGATACTCCAGACTTGTCGCTGAGGGTTGATGCTGTCAGCCTCAGACACGAGCTGTACTCCCTCGGGGGTATTGGTGAGGTAGGCTCCCTGGACACGTATGTAGTAGGCTCCCGTCTCGATGAGGGGTGCGGGTAGTCTATCCACCTCGTAGGTATAGGCCTTGCGGTAGTTGGAGTAGAGCTGTCGCTTGAGCCAAGCGAGGAAGGGGGCGATGACTTGATCCGCAGGCTTAGGATAGGGTGCGTTGAGGGAGCCTTTGAAGTCACGTGAGCGTATTACCGCCTGCTTCTCCTCGATACTCTGTAGCTCGCTGTAGCTTGCCATGAACTCCTCAGCTCTACCCCCAGATAGCATCTGTTGCATACGAAGGAGGAGCTCTCCCTGCTGAGCCATGTAGCGGTAGACCTCTAGCCAAGGACGTAGCTCCGTCCTCAGAGCTTCGTTCGTCTTGTCTGCTAGCAGGATAGAGGCATCCTCTTCCATGGTACGGAAGCGATCCTGTAGCTTGCTCCATGCGATGCGATCCACGTGCCCCTCGAGTAGACTTTCCTTGAAGCGGGCGATGACGGGGACTACATCTCGGGACTCACCCTCTAGTCGGAAGCGATGTCCGTTGGCTCCGGGGTCGATATTGTCCTGAGCGAAGTGGCGGAAGGCTTCAGTCGAGTGCGGATAGAGCTCCCTCACGGCTCCTTCCCAAGCTCGGTTTGCATCATAAGCCTTCATATTCCACAGATAATCTGCTACGCTGAATATCCCGACTTTGGAGGCCTCAGCATACTCCATTGGGTTGGAGACGAATCCGCTGACCAGCTGATCGATGTCGGGGGCATTACCACGCATGGGACCTAGGAGTAGATGATCCACGGCAAAGTCCGTCACGGGATAGTTGAGCCAGACATAGCCTTTGCGACGGATACGAGCATTGACGTACTCCATCGTCTCTCGGTCGATCATGGTGACGACGGTCTTTCCTGTCCACATGATCTCTATCTTGGGGTTCATCTCTGTGCCGAGGATATCGAGGTAGGCACCCTTGGCCCATGCTTGGTTGTACTGCGTGGGGCATAGGATGAGTGAGCCGATCTTCATCCCCGATCGCTCGAAGTGCTCATAGAGGTAATTGAGGAGCTCTGCCTGATGATGTGCGGACTCGTCGTCAGCGCTGATGTCGTCAAAGAAGACAGCGAAGGAGCGTACTCCTAGACGGTACATATCCTCACACTTGCGGACGACCGCCTCACGATCCTCTTCGGTCCACTTGATGTCTAGCCCGGGGTGAATAGCCCATACGAAGCGTACACCTCTCTGGTGAGCTTGGGTGACGAGCTCCGAGATACGTTGACGCTCCTGCTCGGGGTAGAGCTCTCGCCACTTGTCTCTGTGGTAGGGATCATCCTTGGGGCCATAGATGTAAGTATTGAGCTTGGTGCGCCCATAGAACTTGAATTGCTCGATACGGTCGCTATGGCTATAAGGGTTGCCGTAGAATCCCTCGACGACCCCACGTAGTCCCACACTAGGATAGTCAGTGATCTGACAGTAGGGGAGTCTATTGGCGCTGAGGAGCTGTCTCAGACTCTGTAGACCATAGTAGAGCCCTACGGAGTCCGCACCTACTAGGGTGATTCCTCCAGAGTTCACCTCGAGGTAATAGCCTTCCTGCTGAGCGGGAACCCTAGAGCGGAAGGAGCTCAGTGTGGGATCTGTCTTTAGTCCAAGGCGTAGACGAGCCTTGGCATAGAGTCTCTTGTTCTCTCGGATCTGCCTGAGGGTGAGGGTGTCTAGCCTCTGGCGTAGCTGCCTGAGGGTGGGAGTCATCTCGAGCGATCCTAGACTCTCTGTGACTTGCTGGGGCCGTGGGTATAGCTCGGGGATGAGACTCTGTGCCTCCAGTGTACCTGCGATGAGTATACTCACTAGAGGGAGAGCCCATGATGGGCGTATACGTGTCATGTGATATATATGTAGGTTGGGAAAAAGAAATCAGTAGAGGAAGCCGAAGAGCCATACGGGGATCGTCTTCTCTCGGCAGAGGTCACCTTGCTCTAGTATGTAGTAGCGGTCACTGCGGTAGCGCCCACCGAGCTCTGCCTCGATCTGTACCGGATACTTCCCATCGATCTCAAAGAGGGTGACCGAGGAGCGTGAAGCGAGGCGAAACTCGTGCCCCTTGCTGAGCTGATTGAAGACAAAGGTCCTCAGTAGCTCAGAGCGATCGGGCTCTGTCTCGGAGAGTACCATATGGAGGTTGGGATTGCCGAGGTAGATCATGGCAGGCTTCTTCGTATCCGTCTCATCCACTCTGGAGACAGGGCGTAGTACACGAGCCTCGGAGAGATAGCGGATATAGTTCATCACCGTCGTGCGCGAGGTCTCTATCTCGCTGGCGAGCTGGGAGACATTGAGCATCGCCAAGGGGGGCTGCTGAGCTAGTAGGTAGATGAGCTTGCGGAGCTTGTGTAGGAGGCGCTGCTCGAGCTGCTTGATGAAGAGTAGGTCGACCTCTAGCGTCATGTTGAGCGTCTTCAGTAGGTTCTCCGAGTAGAGCCTCGGCTCGAGGTGGAAGGGATAGTATCCATACTCTAGGTACCTATCCATCCAGAGGTCTGGATGGACGGAGCGTGTGATCTCACTCACGACCTCAGGAGTGTGCTCCATGATCTCCTCGAGGGTGAAGGTCGGTAGGACAATCCCATTGTCTAGGTGTATGAACTCGCGGAGTGAGAAGCCTGCCAGATGGTAGACCGAGGCGATAGTAGCGAGCTCAGAGTCCTCCTCCTCTAGGTTCATCACTGCCGAAGCTGTAAAGACGATCTGTAGAGTGGGGTAGAGGTAGTAGCATTGCTTGAACTCCTCTTGCCAATTGGGATACTTGAAGACCTGGTCTAGTAGGAGTGTCCTGCCTCCACCACGAACGAACTCTCTCGCAAAGTCCACGAGGGTATGCGTCGTGAAGCTAAACTGATTGAGGTTGATGTAGAGACACTCAGGAGAGGTGGGGGCGAAGTGCCTACGGGCGTAGTCTAGCAGGAAGGTCGTCTTGCCCACACCCCGAGATCCCTTGATACCAATGATACGATGGTTCCAGTCAATCTCATCCATTAGCCTGCGCTGCAGACCTGTGCGAGCATGTCTGAGTAGGTAGGTATGTGTACGATGTAGATAGTCCACTTCTCTTCTGTATTTTGTCGATTACTTGTCGCTCTTGTCCTGATCTATCCCGATAGCTTTTTCAGGTCAAGGGGGTATATGTCTGGCAAAAGTAACCCTTTCCCAGCGAATGGCAAGCCTCTTGTCCAGAGAAAGGCTGATGGCCGATACTTTTGGGGGGATAGACGAGGGGAGTCAGATCCTACATCCATCCTGATAGATTAGCTCTTCGATAGACCTAGAGACGAAGTACCCTAATAAAGCTCATTCCGCGAGGGGCATCCCGTGTATATAATTATCCCGATTGGACTCTCGGTAAGAACGTCCTCGTCACCTTACATAGGTGACGAGGACGTTCTTACCGAGAGCGCATCAGCCCTCTCGGTATGTTCGTTTTCCCCCGATAGGGGAGTCTGATATAGAGTGTGTTATATGACGGGCTGACGATCCGACCTATATGATGAGGAAGGGTAGAGTCCATGCGTCTGCCCCCAGAGCCCTTACATATATATTAAGGATACGCGCGCGAGAGAAGGTCATAGTAGCGAGTGGGGGAGGGCGCTGCTTGATATCTCTTGGATAGAGGGGAGCAGAGCCCTTTGGTGCTAGCTCTAGCAACCTCCGAGTGAAGGGGAGCACAGTATCTGTGCCCTTACTAAGGGTTGCCCTCAGAGCTCCCGCCTATCGCTCCCGCTCATGAGAGACTAAGGACAGCGCACCAGTTGGGGTAGGGCAGCTCTCAAGTAGGGGGGAGTAACTGAGAGGCGCCTTCTCTGAAGGCAGGGCTGACGCATGAAATCACCATAGAGCGAGGGCAAGGCCGTCAAGGAGCATACGCCGAAGATAGAAGTATCCGTGTCCTAGGTGTAGAGGTCCCCAGCGTACCCCTCCTACCTAGGAGGGATGAGTATACACGTGTGTACACAACTGTATACACGCGTGTACACTACCTCGCTCTAAGTATATCCTCTGTAGGGCTCGCTTGTATGTCTATTTCTTGGGGATAATGCCTAGGATTTTTAGTGATAGGCTAAAACTTCTTGGGATATGAAATTATCCCCCCGAAGATCCAAAGGCAGGAGAGCGAGCGAGATCATGCGTTGGCTCTGCCTCTGAAGGGAGCGAATGGTAGTTCGCTCTGAATACGCCACTTTGTGTATCTTTGTGAGCATACAACAATAGAATGCATCACCAGATGGCAGAAGCAACGCCTATATTAGACTTTCAGGGTGTCCAGATCACTCGGCATGAACATATCATCTTCGAGGACTTCAGCCTTCGGCTGGAGGCTGGGGAGTTTGTCTATCTGACAGGTCCTGTCGGGGTGGGTAAGAGCACCCTGCTGAAGACGATCTACGCCGAGGTTCCCATCAAGCAAGGACATGCGATGGTCTTGGGGATGGATCTGGTACAGGTCACACGTCGTACCCTCCCTGCCCTCAGACGTAGGATCGGGATTGTCTTCCAGGACTTCAGACTCCTCCCAGATCTGGATGTGTATAACAACCTCGATATTGTCCTACGTGCCTTTGGCTTCGGTCGGGGTGCAGACCGTAGGGCTCGGATCCAGGAGGTACTCCAGGAGGTGGGGCTGGAGCGTAAGGACTACAAGTATCCTCACGAGCTATCTGGGGGCGAACAGCAGCGTGTATGCATCGCTCGAGCCCTCATCGGAGGACCAGACCTAATCCTAGCGGATGAGCCTACGGGGAACCTAGATGCAGAGAATGGCCTCGGTATCGTCGAGCTCCTCCACCATGTGGCTCGGGAGCGGGGGACGGCAGTGCTCATGGCTACCCACAATAGGCTCGTCCTGGAGCGTTTCCCCGCACGCTGTATCGAGATGGATAGCCTCTAGTATACCCTGCATAGAACAAAGAAGAATCGATAGGTGAAAGTAATGAAGTTTGGAGGCACCTCTGTCGCCTCCGCCCAGCGTATCCGACACGTAGCCGACCTCATCACTGCTACAGATGAGCCCAAGGTAGTCGTCTTATCTGCCATGGCTGGTACGACGAATGCACTCGTGGAGATCGGTCGCCAGCTGATGGCTCATCATAGGCATGAGGCACTGACGATCCTCACGAAGCTCAAGCGCAAGTACGAGGAGGAGACGCGCCTGCTCTTCTCCGATGCCAAGAGCTACGACAAGGCCTGGACGCTGGTCAATGAGACGTTCTTCTTCCTCGAGCAGATCTGCTATGCCGAGACCTTCACCCTCTTTGATGAGAAGAAGATCTTAGCCCGTGGAGAGCTCCTAAGTACAGCTATGATGCTCCGCCACCTCGCCGATAGAGGGGTGCATGCCGTAGGGCTACCCGCACTAGAGTACATGCGTACGGACAAGCAGGCCGAGCCTGATGAGGCCTTCATCGAGCGTCACCTGAGGCGTCTGATCAGTCATGCTCCACAGGGTACACGCCTCTTCATTACCGAGGGCTACATCTGCCGCAATGCATTCGGAGACATCGATAACCTCCAGCGAGGAGGGAGCGACTATACGGCGACACTTGTGGGGGCGGCACTCGTGGCGGATGAGATCCAGATATGGACGGATATCGACGGGATGCACAACAACGATCCACGCTACGTGGATGCTACCTCGCCTGTCCGACGTCTTCACTTCGAGGAGGCCTCCGAGCTTGCCTACTTCGGGGCGAAGATCCTACACCCCACTTGTATCCAGCCTGCCAAGAAGCGGAGTATCCCCGTACGTCTACTGAATACCCTCGCTCCCGAGGCGCCCGGTACCCTGATCTCCCTAGACACAGATAAGGATATGATCAAGGCGGTGGCGGCGAAGGATGGTATCACGATGGTTCGTATTCGGAGCAACCACCAGCTCACACACTGGAGCTTCATGGGCAAGGTCTTCTCCCTCTTTGAGCACCACTGTATCCCTATCGATATGATTGCCTCCACCGAGGCTTCGGTCTCGCTGACTGTCGAGCGTCCAGCCCTCCCCGAGTCCCTACGTAGTGGACTATGCCAGCTAGGGACGATCGAGGAGGAGCACGACCTGACGATCGTATGCGTCGTCGGTGACCTCGAGTGGGAGAATGTGGGATTTGAGGCTCAGATCCTCAATGCCCTCAGCGAGATCCCCGTGCGAATGATCTCCTACGGGGGGAGCGACTATAATCTGACGGTGCTGGTAGGGGCTGAGGACAAGCGGCGCACACTGCTCGCACTGAGTGATCACCTCTTCAGACGCAGCTCATAGTGATGGTGACTACAACCTCTCCCTCTCGCAGTGCTCTATGGCTAGGACTCACACGTCCTCGTACCCTCTTCTCTGGGCTTAGCTCTGTATTGGTCGCTCTCTTCTATGCAGCTAGTCTAGGGTCTCTCGACTGGGTGAAGGTCGTACTCCTAATCGTCGTCGCTGTCTCTGCTCAGATCGGGAGCAACATCGCCAACGACCTGATTGACTACCACAAGGGTGCAGATACCCAGGAGCGCACGGGCCCCCTACGTCCCCTCTCTCGGGGACTACTCACGGAGGGTGAGGTGCGATGTGCTCTGTACCTCAGTCTACTCCTGCTCCTCGGAGCTGGAGGTACGCTCGTAGCACTCTCCTCATGGTGGCTGATCCTCGTCGGGGTCTTCGTGGTTCTCGGGATTTTCGCCTATTCGGGTGGGCCCTATCCTCTGTCTTATCATGGGCTGGGAGATGTAGCTGTGCTCATCTTCTTTGGCTGGGTGCCGACCGTGACGAGCTTCTATATTCTTAGGGGAACGGTGATGGATCTGACCCTCTGGCATCTAGCCACGGCGATCGGACTAGCGAGTATGAATATCCTTGTCGTCAATAACTACCGAGACGTAGCGGAGGATCGTAAGGTGGGCAAGCGAACGCTCATCGTCCGCATGGGACAGGACTTTGCTCCCCGCTTCTACCTCACACTCGGCCTGCTCTCTATGGGCTTGCTCTATCCGATCTACTCCTTCTGGGGGATGTTACTCTTGCTCCCCTATGTCTTCCTCTTCACACACGCACACCGGGCTCTACAGGTGGCGCAGGGTGCTGAGCTCAATCGAGTCCTAGGCTGGACGGCTCGGAATGTCTTCTTCCTAGCACTCCTCATCGGAGCTATGCTTCTCCTGCGTGGCTGTGAGGTCTGAACACCTCCCGTATATAGACTATTCTAGCAGTATATTGATCATGGTATCATCCCTGGAGACTCTACGAGGCTTTATTCAGACCCGTTACCAGAAGCTCATTGGGCTTAGTCGTCGCTACTCGTGGCTTCGCTATGTCCTCGTCGGAGCGGTGACGATTGTCTTTACGTTCTTTGTCGGGGAGCGCACGGTCTTCTCCTATATGAGGCACATGGAGCGTAAGGCCTTCCTGGAGAAGGAGTATAACTACTATCGTCCCCGCTACGAGGCCGATAGTGCTCGCCTCAGTGAGATCCGCAACAATCCCGAGCACATCGAGCGGATCGCTCGGGAGAAGTACTATATGCATGCCCCTGGGGAGGAACTCTTTGTCCTTGCTCCCCCTGAGCAGGCTAAAGATAAATGACCTAGTGACGTATGGATAGGAAGTACAAATACCTATATATAGTCAGTGTCCTGATGCTCCTGACTGGGGCGGCACTGGCGATGATCCATCACGTAGCCTTCGATGTACTCTATACACTCGGTGGGGTAGGGTACACCTTGTATTATGTATTAGCCCCGATGAAGGATCAGCCTCGTCTAGTGCGCCGTGTGGCTCGCATGGGAGTATTCTCCGGACTACTCTTTACTCTCTCGGGGGTAGCTCGCTTCGGGCTCTTCGATGCCTATGGCCAGAATGCCTGGCTCGTCTTCCTAGTCCTCGGGTTGGTGTATATGTGCTATGGCAATATCCTGCTCTATATCGGAGATAAGAAATCAAAACAACAATAACCTCGGAATATCCTCCATCAGAATGGATGAACAGATAAAGAAACCTACTAAGACAAGGACGAAGCAGCGAGTCTCCGTCCCTGGTAGTAGAAAGCAACTCCTGAAGCTGACGGTGGCTGAGGAGGGGACTCTCCTGCCCTTCTTGATCGCTTCGCTCTCAGATAAGAGCCGGACGACGATCAAGCAGCTCCTACACGATCGTTTTATCTCGGTCAATGGAGCCCCGACGACTCAGTTTGATACACCCCTCAGTGGTGGAGATGTCGTGTGTCTACACCCAGCCCCCCTCCCCAGCCGTCTCGTGCACCCTCAGGTCGATATCATCTACCAAGATGAGTACCTGATCATTGTCCGCAAGGCTACGGGTATCCCAACCGTCGCAAGCGGGGAGGAGAAGGACAAGACCGTCCTAAGACTGCTCTCGGAGCATCTAAAGGCCTTCAATCCCCAGGCTAAGGTCTACCACATCACCAGACTAGATAAGGATAGCGCGGGCTTTGTCGTCTTCACCAAGAGTCGGGAACTACAGACCCGCCTAAGCGAGGACTGGCAGAGGTATTGTCGCCGTCAGCAGTTCGCGGTGGTGACAGAGCGACAGCCAGAGCCCAGCGAGGGTGTCCTAGTACCAGCCTCCGACACCAAGGCTCGGGAAGAGCATAGACGGCGGGGAGATACCCGTAGGACAGGGGATGCACATGAGGCTGGACGTGCTACCTACCGCACGCTGGCCACAGGAGACACGCGAAGTCTGCTCTCTGTAGAGCTGACCTCGGGGCGCAACAATCGCCTACGTCGTCAGCTAGCAGCCCTACACTGCCCCATCGTCGGAGATTGGCGCAACGGGTCTACGGAGAAGGAGCTCGGGTACGTCGCCCTAGAGGGCATCCACCTGAGCCTAGTGCATCCTGTGACGGGGGAGCTACTAGACTTCAGTCAGCCAGTACCATCATCCTTCCGCCGACTGCTACGTACGAAGATGAGCCCAAGAGACGTTAAGAGAGCGAAGGCACAACCTAAGCGTGGCCGATAGTACCGCTTGAAGGCGCTCAAAGCATAGACTAACATTTAGCACAAATCATAGATTATGAAGACTGAACACAAGGCCTCGGCTCCTCTCCTTCGTTACCTGAGGAGGGGCACTCTCGGTGTCGCGCTTGCCCTGATGACCCTCCTAGGGGCACAAGCACAGATCATAAGTGATGTCGTCAAGTGGACACGTTCCGTAGAGGACAACTCGCCGACGGAGAAGACGATCGTCCTGACGGCCACCATCAAGCCTAATTGGCATCTCTATGCCACTGATCTCCCTGCAGGGGGGCCCACCCCGACTCATCTACTCGTAGATAAGATCTCTGGAGCAGAGCTCGTCGGTAAGCTAACCTCTGACACGAAGCCCATAGAGAAGTATGACCCCAACTTCGAGATGAACCTACGCTTCTTCAGCGGTAAGGTAACCTTCCGCCAGAAGATCCGCATTACTGATCCGACGAAGTTTGCCTTCGAGGGGGCTATCCGCCATATGGCTTGCGATGATGAGCGTTGCCTAAGCCCAAGCAACTGGGACTTCTCTGTCCAGGCTAAGGATCTAGGTAAGCTCGCAGGTGCAGCACCTACAGCCACTGCTGAGTCCCAAGCCCCCCAAGCTCCAACCCCCATCATGGGGGAGCCCTCGGCCGATAGCACCACATCTGCCCCAGATACGCTATCGGCAAACCAAGAGACAGCCCAAGGGGCCGTCTCCGATCTGTGGGCACCTGTGATCCCAGAGCTAAAGGCATATGGGGATAAGGCTCTAAACCAAGCTGAGGGGTCGCTCTGGATGCTCCTCGTGGGGGGCTTCCTCGGAGGCCTCGTTGCCCTCGTTACGCCCTGCGTATGGCCAATGATCCCGATGACGGTGAGCTTCTTCCTCAAGCGTTCCAAGGATAGGAAGAAGGGGATCCGTGATGCCGTCCTCTATGGTATCTCTATCATCGTTATTTATGTGGCTCTAGGGCTCGCTGTCTCCGGAGCCTTTGGTGCGAGTGCATTGAATGACCTAGCGACGAATGCGTACTTCAATATCGCCTTCTTCCTCCTACTCGTCTTCTTTGCTGTCTCCTTCTTTGGGGCTTTCGAGCTGGTTCTACCCGCATCATGGACGAGTAAGATGGACCAAAAGGCCGACTCTGCCTCTGGCCTGGTGAGCATCTTCTTCATGGCCTTTACCCTGTCTCTCGTCTCCTTTTCCTGCACCGGTCCTATCATTGGGACACTGCTGGTACAGGCGGCGACATCCTCCACAGGGATCTTGGCTCCTGCTATAGGGATGCTTGGCTTTGCTCTAGCACTTGCGCTTCCCTTCACGCTCTTCGCTATCTTCCCCAACCTCCTGCAGTCTATGCCGAAGAGCGGTGGCTGGCTCAACTCGGTGAAGGTCGTACTAGCCTTTATCGAGCTAGCTCTAGCGCTGAAGTTCCTCTCCGTCGCAGACCTTGCCTACGGGTGGCATATCCTAGACCGTGAGGTCTTCCTCTCGCTCTGGATCGTGATCTTCACTCTGCTCGGGCTGTACCTGATAGGTAAGATCCGCTTCCCCCACGATACACCTCAGGAGAAGACCCCCATCCCAGCACTTTTCCTCGCTATAGTCTCGTTTGCCTTTGCGCTCTACATGGTGCCTGGGCTGGTAGGAGCACCTCTCCGAGCCATCAGCGCCTTCTCTCCTCCGCTGAGCACGCAGGATCTCAACCTCTACAAGGGTGAGGTACACGCTCAGTTCTCCGACTACGAGACGGGTATGGCCTACGCCAAGCAGGTCGGCAAGCCTGTGATGATAGACTTCTCGGGCTATGGCTGTGTGAACTGCCGTAAGATGGAGGCCTCCGTATGGACCGATGCCAATGTCAAGGCGACCCTTGACAACGACTATGTCCTCATCACCCTCATGGTCGATGAGAAGACTGCTCTCCCTGAGCCTATCGAAGTCGAAGAAGCCGGCAAGAAGATCAAGCTACGTACAGTCGGAGACAAGTGGAGCTATCTACAGCGTATGAAGTTCGGTGCGAATGCTCAGCCCTTCTATGTCCTACTAGACAATGAGGGTAAGCCCCTTGCCTCCTCTTACGCCTATAACGAAGATGTACCCGCCTATATGGACTTCCTCAAGGCTGGGCTAGCAGAATACTCAGCTCGCAAGAAGTAAGATGTCTCATACAAGAGAAGAGAAGCTCGCAGCCTTCAGCCGTCTACTAGACGTGCTGGAGCGCCTGCGTGTCGAGTGCCCTTGGGATAGGGAGCAGACCAACGAGAGCCTTCGCACGAATACCATCGAGGAGGTCTATGAGCTCTCCGATGCTCTCCTCAGGGGAGAGCCCGAGGAGATCAAGAAGGAGCTCGGGGATGTCCTCCTGCATATCGTCTTCTACAGCCGTATAGGTGAGGAGAAGGGGCTCTACGATATCGCTGATGTCTCGCATGCGCTCTGTGATAAGCTCATCTACCGTCACCCCCATGTCTATGGGGAGGCTACGGCCGAGAGTACCGATATTGTTCTAGAGCGATGGGAAGAGCTAAAGCAAAAGGAGAAGGATGGTAATAAGACCGTCCTCTCGGGTGTCCCCGATTCCCTACCTACCCTCATCAAGGCCTATCGTATACAAGATAAGGCTCGTGGTGTGGGCTTCGACTGGGAGAAGCCCGAGGACGTCTGGGCTAAGGTCGAGGAGGAGCTCCAGGAGCTTCGCGAGGCCGTAGCTCACCATGATGCCGATGCCATGGAGGCAGAGCTCGGAGACTTCCTCTTCAGTGTGATCAATGCTGCTCGTAAGTACAAGATCAATCCCGACAATGCCCTTAGCCGTACGAATGAGAAGTTTATTCATCGCTTCGGCTATATAGAGGCAAAAGCCAAAGAGCAGGGTCGCTCTATCAAGGATATGACCCTTGGTGAGATGGATGCCCTCTGGGAGGAGGCAAAGGCTCTCGAGCCTAAGGCTTAGTCTTCCCTCTCTCTCGATATGCTGATCTAACTGCTGACCTCACTACACCATTGCCCCGTGATTATCCTAGGGGCGAGGTGTGGTGAGGTCAGCTTCTTTTATCTCTCCTATCCTAGTATAGATGTCTTATCCAGCGACCAATATCCGTCTACTCATCACCCATCGTGAGGCCGATGAGTCTACGATCATCCTAGCGGAGGGGCTTGCGGCTCTTCCAGACTTCGAGGTGTACATGACTCGGGAGGGTATCGCCTCTGCTGTCGTTGAGCGGGGGGTAACCTACCTACCTTGTCCCCCGATCACGGGCAAGGTAAATCTGCCAGTGTGTCGTCTCCTGCGCCGATATGTGCGTCAGTATCACTTCACGCACACCTACTCCCCGGGGAGCTCGGGGCTATCGAATGCACTCCTAGCGACCCTATTCTCCTCGGTGAAGAATATCGCCTACCGGGGGACCGGAGCTCGTATTCGTCGTACAGATCCTACCTACTACCTCGGTATCCTGAACCCTCGGGTACATCATATCGTCTGTGAGACGGAGCATGTGGCAGCCTACCTAAGCACCTTCTTCTCTCCATCAAAGCTCACGGTGGCGACCAAGCCCTTCTCTCTACCCTGGGCTGATCAAGCTCTTCGCTCTCCCATCGAGCTACCCGAGCTACAGGGGAAGTCCCTGCGTCTGGTGATGGTCGCCAACAATAGGGGGCGTCCCTTCAAGGGGCTGCACACCCTACTAGAAGCCATGCTACTACTTCAGGATGATAGGATCGGACTAACGCTAGTGGGAGACTATGATGAGCACGAGCGGCTCTTCGTCCAGTCCAGTCCGATTGCCTCCAATATTCTCTTCCTCGGTGAGCGACCCGAGGCTATGCGCTATATGGCTGCCTCCGATGTCTATGTCCTCCCGAGCTGGCGTGATGCCTCTCCACGTGTCGTACGTGAGGCAATGTCTCTGTCTCTGCCCACGATCGTCAGTGACATCCCGGGTAGTAGGGACTTGATCCTACCGGGTGAGACAGGGCTACTCGCACCTGCCCAAGATCCCGAAGCGCTGGCTAAGGCTATCCTTTGGATGCTAGAGCACCCCGAGGAGCGTAGAGCTATGGGACGTCTAGGACGGGAGCGTATAGCACGTGACTTCAGCCCTGAGCGTTATACGGAGATCTTCGCCGACCTCTTCCGCTCTCTAGCTGTCTAACTCCTCTCAAGAAGCTTTCTAGCCGAGGGACTAATATCCGCATATTCTATCCGTGGCAAGGGGGGGACTATGTCCTATGCTCCGTGCCATCCAACCCACTGCATACCATCTAGCCCTCTTCCTCCGTTTAGCTAAGGTAACGAGAAACAATGTCGTCCATGGGGCTGTAGCCCCAATAATTCAGAGTAAGAACAATAAGATGAAGAAACTATTTGCAATGTCCCTCCTCCTACTCTCCACGCTTGGGCTCCACGCTCAGAGCTTTGGGGTAAAGGGGGGCTTCGGCTACTCCACCCTCAATGGTGCTAAGATCGATGGTGTCGATATGAAGGGACGAGGAGGCTTCTACATAGGGGCTCTCGCCGAGCTACCCGTGACCTCCTACCTCGCCCTACAGCCCGAGGTGCTCTATAGCCAGCAGGGTGCTAGCTGGGAGGTGACTCGTCTAGGACAGACGCTCTCCCTACGCCTCAAGACGAGCTACATCAACATCCCTGTGATGGCTAAGCTCCGTGTAGGTAATCTCTCCTTTATGGCTGGCCCTCAGCTGGGCTTCCTCGTCGGTACTCCATCTCAGGAGCTCGCCCTCGGGGGAAACTCTGTGAAGCTCAGTAGGGATAGCTTTGCTTCTATTGACTTCGGGATAGGCCTCGGTGCCGAGTTCCTGATCACTAAGGGACTATTCATAGACCTACGCTATACGCATGGTCTGATCAATACCTTGGATAAGGAGAACTCCACGCTGAGGAAGCTACAGATCAGTGATAAGAATAGCTTCAAGAACGCAACATTTACCCTAGGGCTAGGGCTCAAGATCTAGCATCCTCCCCTTGGGATCATAGTAACAGAGAGCCCCCCACAGACCTATACCGGTCTGTGGGGGGCTCTCTAGTATCCTAGCACTGTAGGCGGGAGAGCTATCTAGTGATCCTATAGAACCTCTTATATAGGAGTCCACCCAGCAGTAGGAGACTGATGGGGAAGGAGCTCCATATAGCCGTGAGCCTCATCCCTGCATCCTCGATACCCATGAGGAACCCAAAGATGTAGGAGAGCAAAGGAGCGAGTATGAGGTGAATAGCACAGGCATAGAGGGTCATGCGCTTGACATCCTCCATACCTCTTAGGGCATTGCCATAGATCACTTGTAGGGCATCTCCGGGTTGGTAGAGCGCCATAGGGATGACAGCTACGGAGGTCATCAGGATGACGGCTGGGTCGTCACTGAAGATATACCCGACCTGATGCCTCAGGACGAGTAGCCCGAGCATGACCACTAGGGCTGTGCCCTCTGCTAGAGCGAGAGCTATAACGGCGGTCTGCCTTGCCCGTCTCTTGTCCCCCGTGCTGTGGGCACAGCTCACGAGTATCGTCGTTGCTGCTCCTAGACCATAGTAGACGAGGTAGCCGAGTAGAGTCAGGGTGACTAGGATCTGATGTACAGCTAGGGCATCTACTCCTAGAGGGGTGACCAATAGGATAGCGAAGGCCCATGCTCCTGCCTCTACTCCCATCTGCACCCCGATGGGTAAACCCAGTCGGAAGAGACGCTGTATGTAGGGGGTACGCCAGCCCCGCTCCCGGAAGGCCCGGTAGGGTGTCCTGAGGTCTTGACTACGGCGCAGGACATAGACTAGGGCGATGAGCATATAGATTCGGGCGAGTAGGGTAGAGAGTCCCGCCCCGAAGAGCCCAAGTTCGGGAGCTCCCAGCTCACCGAATATCAGGAGGTAGTTGCCTAGTATGTTCAGCGCATTCGAGCTTAGGATGATCCACATCGGTACCCTCGTACGTCCAATCCCGTCAAAGAACTGCTTGAGAGCTCCCGAAGCCATGAAGACGACGAACGAGATGAGCTGTAGGATGAAGTAGGATCGTACCTGAGGGAGGAGGTGCGGTGGTAGCTTGAACTGCCCGAGCAGCGTATAGATCACGAGCAGAGCGAGGGTGAGTGCTCCGCCCACCCAGAGGTTGAGTAGACTACTATGTCGCAGTAGCCGCCCTAGTCGTGGCTGATCTCCTCGTGCAAAGGAGCTGGAGATGAGTGGTGTGAGCCCATAGGTGAAGCCCATACCTAGGACGAAGAAGACGGAGAAGATGTTATTGACAAACGAGGCGGAGGCTAGGGCATCCGTATGGTATTTGCCGACCATGATGTTGTCGGCGAAGTTCACCGTGATGATCCCTAGCTGTCCTAGGATGATCGGTGTACCTACGCGGAGTAGCTCCACAAGTGATCTACGGCGTTCGCTCCATCGACAGCCCGTGGGCTCAATGTGTAAGTCTCTATTATCTCTCATACTTATGCCCACAAAGGTAGCTATTGTACACTGACTATCTAGCCTGCTACCCTAATCTAGGGGACTAAGCAACTTCTCCTATGTCAGAGTGGATGCCCCGTCAGTGTGATAGACCTAAGAGCCGTAGGTCGGGATACTCTACCCGAGGATGCTTTTGGGCGGGGCTGACACATCACCTCTTTTCATATTCTCCTCTCTCTTTCACCTCTTTCTCTTCTTTCACCTCTCTGTCCCTAGGGGGATTATTTCGTGCCCAAGGGGCTCTTAGCCATATCTCTGGAGTGTCAAGCATTAGTCCTCGGGAACGCACATACGAGAGCCCTATAAGAGGACATACTTAGAGTGAGGTAGTGTACACGCGTGTACACAGATGTATACACGTGAGTACACTATTGTATACACACGTGTATACTTTTCACCCCTAGGTAGTAGGTCTATGCTTGGATAGTCTACGCCTAGGGACAGATGCCACTATCTGTGGTGTATGCTCCTCTACTACTTTGCCTTCGGCCTCTAGTGATTTCATCTATCAGTCCGGTGCACTTGGGAGGATGGGGGAGGGAATAGGTGTATAAATTGTATCTTTGCCTTAGTCACAGGGGATGGGGACTCTTAGTGAAGAGCCTTGGTACCCCTCGTCGATGAACAAGTGCTAACGTACCCTCTCGTGTGTCGAGAGCAAGCTATACGATCAATGTCATCAACCAAAGATATCTTGGCCGGTATGCACCGAGCCCTCGAAGAGAAGCTGAGTGACCGCTCCTGGGAGCACCGCTCACCGCATGGCCTCTTCACCCCCATTCACTATACGATTAGCCTCGGAGGTAAGCGTCTGCGTCCTCTGCTCTGCTGTGTCGCCGCCCGTTGCTTCACCGAGCAGTGGCAGAGGGCTCTCCCTGCAGCTGTTGCCCTAGAGGTCTTTCACAACTTCACCCTCCTGCATGATGATCTCATGGATCGCTCTCCCCTGAGACGAGGACAGGAGACGGTCTACCGTCGCTGGGGGGACAATACGGCCATCCTCTCGGGGGATGCTATGAGCATCGAGGCCTACACCGCTCTAGCAGAGGTGGAGGACAAGGGGCTATTGCCAGCTCTCCTGGCTTCCTTCAACAAGATGGCTATGGAGGTCTGTATCGGGCAGCAGCTGGATATGGAGTACGAGCTACGGCAGGAGGTCACCGTGGCAGAGTACATGGAGATGATACGGCTCAAGACCTCCGTCCTACTGGGGGCTTCGCTTGAGATCGGTGCTCTCATCGGAGGAGCAGATAGCCAGACCGCTCATAGCCTCTATGAGGCGGGTGTGGAGCTGGGACTTGCCTTCCAGATACAGGATGACCTACTTGATGTCTATGGCGATGAAGCGACCTTTGGTAAGCCCATCGGTGGCGATATCATCAATGCCAAGAAGACGCTCCTCTTGCTCTATGCTCTAGAGCAGCTCCGTGGTAGTGAGCTTGAGGAGCTTCGTGCTATCCTAGAGCTTAGCCCTGAGGAGCGAAGGGGGCAGGTCGCCCACGTACGCAGTCTCTATGAGCGAGTCGGGGTGCAAGCCTATGCCACTCAGGCAGTGGAGGCACACACCGCACGTGCCTATTCGCTCCTAGAGCCATTAGCTCTGAGCGAGGAGGGACGTGATCTTCTCCTCACGCTCTTCGCTACCTTAGCAGGGAGGAAGAGCTAATGGGGAGATCCTTGATAGATAGCCATACGCATATCTATGACGAGGCCTTCGACGAAGATCAAGAGGCCATGCTCCAGAGAGCCCTAGAGGCAGGCGTACGTCAGATGGTCTTGCCTAATGTCGATCAGGTAAGCTGGGAGCGTATGCTTCGCCTCGTCGAGTCTCACCCCGACCACCTCTACCCGACTATAGGCCTTCATCCTACCTCCGTGGGGGCTGACTACGAGGCCCTCTTGACCTATCTGGAGGAGCAGCTCGCCCATCACTCTGTCTATGCGATCGGGGAGATAGGGCTTGACTTCTACTGGGATCGGACATACGAAGCCGAGCAGGTGGAGGTCTTCCGTAGACAGCTCGGATGGGCAGACCGCTATTCGCTCCCCGTGATCCTACATGTACGTGATGCCTTTGCTCGCGCGTTCGAGACCCTGAGGGCAGTTGCTCTTCCGGAGCTACGTGGTGTCTTCCATAGCTTCACGGGTACGGAGGAGGAGCTCGAGGAGGCTTTGAGCTTCGAGCACTTCTACATCGGGATCAATGGGGTGGTAACCTTCAAGAATAGCTCCCTCAAGGACTACATCACGAGGATTCCTCTCGATCGACTGCTCCTAGAGACAGATGCCCCTTACCTCTCGCCCGTGCCCAAGCGAGGTAAGCGCAACGAGCCCAGTCACCTCATCCATACAGCCCAGTTCGTAGCCGACTGCTACGACATAGACTTAGATACGCTTACAGAGGTAACGAGCCAGAATGCACGTCGGCTCTTTGCCCTACCTACACTATAAACTACCTTCTACTTATGCAGCACATCTTAGAAACCCTAATCAAGCAGAATCGCACGTGCCGCCGTTTCGATGAGCAAACGCCCGTTGAGGCTCTTCAGATCAAGCGTTGGCTCAATGTCATACGCTACACAGCCTCGATGCGCAACGCTCAACCCCTGAAGTATATCATCGTGACAGACCCCGAGGAGTGCAACCAGATCACTGCCCTACAGCACTGGGCAGCTATGCTCCCCGACTGGGATGGCCCTGCAGTGGGCGAACGCCCGAGAGCCTATCTCATCCAGCTACTGGATACGACACTAGCACCCTCAGGACGCTTCGATGAGGGGCTACAGCTTCAGGCCCTTGGTATGCTCGCTACAGACGCTGGATACGGGATGTGTATCTTCCATGGCTATGGTAAGGGAGATATAGCTCGTATGTTTAACCTTCCTACCCATCTATCAATCAACGCTGTGATCGCCCTAGGTAAGCCTGCCGAGACCATCGTCCTCGAGGAGGCTCGTAACCCCGAGGAGGTGAAGTATTGGCGGGACGAAGAGGGACGACACCACGTCCCCAAGCGTCCTCTCGAGGAGCTCATCGTGGAGCCTCACAAGCCCTCCCTCTTCTAATAAGATGAATCAGACTATGCAGATGAGACCGCTCATGCGTCTAGGTCTCCTAGCGCTCCTCGTACCCACACTCCTAGTCGGGTGTGGAGGGAGCAAGAGCAAGGCCGAGACCGCCGATACCACGGGGGCTAAGGAGGAGACGAGACGTACCCCTTCCCCCTTCGAGGTAGACTCCGCCTATAGCTTCCTCACGCATCAGGTATCCCTAGGGGCACGTGTGCCAGGTACTCCTGCTCATAGTGCCTGCGCTAGTTGGATCGAGAGCAAGCTGAGGGAGTGGGGATATAAGGTGACACTCCAGCCCTTCGAGGGCAAGGACTACCATGGCAAGGACATCAGCGGGACGAATATCATCGCCACACGTCACCCTGAGGGGAGCGGTGAGCGAGTCCTGCTGATGGCGCACTGGGATACACGCCCAGTCGCCGACCAAGATCCTAATCCTTACGCTCAGTCCACTCCGATACTTGGTGCCGATGACGGGGCTAGTGGTGTGGCGGTCTTGCTGGAGATAGCACGTCAGGAGAGCCTACTGGGCTCAGAGCGTGCGATCGACTTCGTGTTCTTTGACCTCGAGGATGGGGGACAGAGTGGCAGTGATGATAGCTGGTGCCTAGGGTCTACCTATTGGGCTAAGCATCCCCATACCCCTGGGTATAAGGCTCGCTACGGTATCCTACTCGATATGGTCGGAGCTCAGGGAGCACGCTTCTATTGGGAGACACTCTCTAGGGAGTATGCCCGTCCTATCCTCTCAGCCCTATGGAGCACTGCTGCACAGCTGGGCTGGGGTGGGTACTTTGTCCAGGCTAACGGAGGTGCGATGACGGATGACCACGTCCCCGTCATTCGACACCTAGGCATCCCATGTGTCGATATGATCAACTTTGATCCCACTCGTGCCACGGGCTTTGGTAGCCACTGGCATACCACACATGATGATATGAATATCATCTCCATCGAGACACTCCGAGCTGTCGGAGAGACCGTCTCGACTACTATCCGTGAGGAGCTCTGATAGAGAGTCGGAGCACCTCTTATACTCAAGCATAATATAGAATGTCTACAATCAACGAAATACAAGACGAGATCATAGAGGAGTTCTCTGCCCTAGAGGACTGGATGGATCGCTATGCCCTCATTATCGATCTGGGAAATACACTAGAGCCCCTACCCGAGAGTGATAAGACCCCTACAAATATCATCGAGGGCTGTCAGAGCCGTGTCTGGATAACAGCCTCCTACGAGGGGGGCAAGGTGCACTTCAGTGGGGAGAGTGATGCGATCATCGTCAAGGGGATTGTAAGTCTCCTACTGCGTGTGCTGGATGGGCAGACGCCACAGGATATCCTCGACTCAGACCTCTACTTCATCAAGGAAATAGGTCTCTCGGAACACCTATCCCCGACACGCTCTAATGGGCTTGTCTCGATGCTTCGCCAGATGCGCCTCTTTGCTGCAGCCTTCGCTCAGCAGTCATAATCGCCCTCTATATTATAGTTCCTCTCTATCTATGACGCCACCAAAGCTCGTTGTGGGCTCGCTCGCCCTCTCTCTATTGACCCTAGCCCTCACCCCCTCCTGCTCCCCACGTACGACGGGTAGCACGCTGGATGAGCGACTTCTGTCCTTTGTCGATCCCTTCATCGGAACGGGAGAGCATGGGCATACCTTCCCTGGAGCTACCCGTCCGAATGCGATGGTACAGTTCAGCCCCGATACACACCTCCTCGGCTGGGATGCCAGCAGTGGCTACCACGCTACGGATAGTGTGATCTATGCCTTCAGCCTGACGCACCTCTCGGGGACGGGGGTAGGGGATCTTGGGGATGTCGCTCTGTTGCCTTACAGCGGAGCCGATAGCCTAAGGCCTATCGCTACCTTTGATAAGGGGACAGAGACTGCTTCTCCTGGCTATTACGCTGTCGGACTAAGCAACTTCGGTATACGAGCCGAGCTAACCTCCACAGATCGAGTTGGTCTCTTGAGAGCAAGCTATGAGGACAGTACCAAGCGACGTCTGCTTCTAGACCTCGGGCATATCCTACAGCCCAACTGGGGGCACTCTGTCGTGGCTAATGACCTCTATCTGGTGAATGACTCCACGATCCAGGGTACATTCTACACCAAGGGCTGGGCAGAGCACCACGAGCTGAGCTATAGTATTCATCTAAGCCTACCCGCAGATAGCCTAGTACTCTATCGGGATGGCAAGCAGGCAGGACGCCTTAGTCCTGGGGCTACCTTCAAGCGAGATACCTCAGACCTCGAGCTCCATGTCTACCTACCCGATGGATCACAGCCCATCCTCGTGAAGACGGGTATCTCTCCCGTCTCGACAGAGGGAGCAGAGCGGAACCTACAGGCGGAGCTCCCCCACTGGGACTTCGATCAGGTGCACAAGGATAGCAGAGTCGTATGGGCAGAGGTGCTGAACAAGATCCAGATAGAGACACAGGATACGGCCGTACTTCGCAACTTCTATACAGCCCTCTACCATGCCCATATCGCTCCATATAACTATCAGGATGTCGATGGATCCTTCAGAGGTATGGACAAGGCGATACACAAGAATGCAGATCCACGTGATGGCCATTATACAGTCTTCTCCCTCTGGGATACCTATCGTGCATTACATCCACTGCTCACGATCATTGATCCCGATCGAGCGCTACGCTATGGTCGCAGTCTCGTCAGTGACTATGATGAGGGGACTATCTTGCCTCGTTGGCCACTTGCCTCTAACTACACGGGGTGTATGCCCGCCTATCACTCGGTCAGTGTCCTCGCTGACCTCGTGGCTAAGGGCATCGCTAAGGGGGAAGACCTCCGCCACTGGACAGAGGCTGCACAGCGTAGCTCTATCTATAGAGAGGATCTCGCACAGAAGTTCGCTGGCACACGTGAGCTAGACCTGATCACACGTCACCCTTACTACAAGGAACGCTATGGCTTCGTCCCTGCAGACTCTATCCCCGAGAGTGTAAGCTGGGGTGTAGAGATGGCCTATGATGACTGGTGTATAGCACGTATAGCAGAGGCTGCAGGCCTAGACTCGGTGATGAAGGAGTATGACAAGCGTAGCCTCTACTACCGTCGCTACTGGGACAAGGAGACTCGTCTGATGCGTCCTGTGATGGGTAATGGTACCTTCCGTACACCCTTCAACCCCCGATACTCTGCTCATGCAAAGAGTGACTATACCGAGGGTAATGCCTACCAGTGGAGCTTCTATGCTCCGCATGATATGACGGGCTTCCTAGCTCTCATGGGAGGAAAGAGTGTCCTAGAGGCTAACCTTGATACCCTCTTCACGACCTCCTCTCGTATCGATGGGGCAGAGCAGTCGGGCGATATAACGGGGCTCATCGGGCAGTATGCGCATGGCAACGAGCCTAGCCACCACATCGCCTATCTCTATAACTATACTGATGCCCCCCACAAGGGGCAAGCGATCCTAGACACGGTACTGCATCACTTCTATAAGCCTACTCCAGACGGGATCATTGGTAATGAGGACTGTGGGCAGATGTCAGCATGGTATATCCTCAGTGCACTGGGCTTCTACCAAGTCTGCCCTGGTAAGGCTGAGTATATGATCGGTCGTCCACTAGTCGATCGTGCTACTCTTAGCCTGCCCAAGGGTACATTCACTATCGAAGTGCAGGGCAATAGCAAGGTGAATAAGTACGTGCAGTCCGCCACGATCAACGGACGTGACATCACGAAGACCCTTACCTTCACCCACGATGAACTCCGTCCTCAGGGTAAGCTCGTCATCGTCATGGGCCCCAAGCCAAGGAGCTAAGGTGTAGACATAGCTAAGCACAATCCACTGCAGTATAAAAGGTCAAGAGCCGTACTCGGGTATCATCCCGAGTACGGCTCTTGACCTTTTCGTCTCCCATTAGATAGGCGAAGGGGAGAAGCTACGGCTCCTAGCGGTTACGCTCCTTGTCCTCTTTCTTGTCCTCTTCTTTGTCCTTGGGGTAATACCCATAGTCATACTGGGAGCGACGACGCTCTCGGTAGCGTAGGATGAGGTAGAGTACAGCGAGGACAAGCCCTGCACCACAGAAGGTGAGTGTCCAGCGCAGCCCTTCACCCTCAAAAGGTGACGACCCCGTGGGGTAGAAGAAGTAGCCCAGCACAGCTATGTAGAGTAGGAGAAGGGCTAGGCGGATCTGTATACGTTTCATATCGGGGGATTATTAGCTGAGATGGGTGCTGTCTCGGAGGGCAAGGAGTTCCTCGAGGTAGCGACGGCTATTGGAGAGGCGAGGCACCTTGTGCTGTCCGCCGAGCTTACCCTGCCCCTCTAGCCAGCTATGGAAGAGCCCTGTGGGGGCTAGCTCTAGGTGTAGGGGATAGAGGGTCATATCCTCATACCGCTTGGCATCGTAGTCGGAGTTGAGCCGACGGAGCTGGTCATCTAGGATCTGTGCGAAGAGGGCGGTATCCTCAGGTGCTCGGCTAAACTCTATGAGCCAGTCGTGTCGTCCCTTCCCCTGCTCGAGGAAGAAGTGTGGGGCAGCTGTATAGTCCGAGACCTGTGCCCCCGTAGCTTGGCAAGCCCGAGAGATTGCCTCGTCGGTATTGGCCACCATGAGCTCCTCTCCGAAGGCGTTGATGTAATGCTTCGTACGACCAGATATGATGACTCGATAGGGAGCCAACGAGGTGAAGCGTACCGTGTCTCCGATCATGTAGCGATAGAGCCCTCCTAGGGTGGAGATGACGAGGGCATAGTCTCGTCCTAGCTCTACCTCCCAGAGTGGAATGGCACGGAGGGAAGAGAGGTCTTCGCTCAGTTCGCTCATAGGAACAAACTCGTAGAAGATCCCATAGTCAAGCATCAGCAGCATCCCCTGCTCCCTCGGGTCGTCTTGTATGGCAAAGAAGCCTTCGCTAGCATTGTAGGTCTCCTCGTAGCGCATTCGGCTAGAGGGGATCAGTTCTCGATAGGTCTCCCGATAAGGGCTAAAGCTGATTCCACCGTGGAAGAAGACTTCGAGCGAAGGCCAGACCTCGCTGATGTCCTTTGCTCCAGTGTAGGCAAGTACCTCCTTGAGTAAGACCAGCATCCAGGAGGGGACGCCTGATAGGCTCCCTACATTGGCACGTGCTACCTCTCGGACGATCGCCTGCATCTTTGCTGTCCATTCGCCCATGAGGAGAGTCTTCTTGGAGGGCACACGGAGGAGCTCCCCGAGGAGCGGCATGTGCTCGACGAGGATGGCACTTAGGTCACCCGTCTTCGCTCCGCTACCTACGGACACAGGGGAATGGCTCCCCCCGAGGACGAGCCCCTTGGTGGAGAAGAAGCGACTATCCGGATAGTTCCTGAGGTAGATCCATAGCGCATCGCTTCCACCTCGGTAGTGGCACTGCTGTAGGTGGAGGTAGGGGACGGGGATGTACTTACTGCGGTCACTTGTCGTACCGCTAGACTTGGCGTACCAGCTACACGTGCCGGGGACGAGTATATCCCGCTCCCCTCGCATCATACGCTCGATGTCTCCCTTGCAGGCCTCATAGTCCTGTAGTGGGACACGCTCGGTGTAGGTGCGGTAGTTGGTCTGCCTCGACAGGCTAAGCTCTCGGGCGAACTCTGTCCGAGAGGAGCGGTCGAGGATGTGACGTAGCTGACGTAGCTGGAGCCACTCTGCTTGGCTACTGTATCCCTCTATCTTACGCAGCCGTAGCTTGGCTATTTGGTAGATGAGGTTGGTCTTGATATCCATCGTGTCTAGTCCTAAGTGGGTTAGTGAGTATAGCCCTCCCGACGAGCTAAGCTCCTGCGTACATCCTCTGCCCGTAGGTAGCGCTGATAGAAGGCTTCCTCTCGCTCGAAGAGCTTCTGCCGAAGAGATGAGGCAGGCAGTAGATACCGTATGCGACGTGTCCACAGATACCCATCATAGAGACGTAGGTACCTGCGGGTGGTGAGCCCATAGGTATTCGTGGAGTAGCGTAGGGCAAGCTTGGGGAGTCGGCGTAGCCAGAATCGGTCACAAGCCTTCTCGAGCACCTCAGAGAAGGGGGCTAACTCCCATCTCCTTCGCTCTGTATAGGCCTCGGCAAGTGTAGCGCAGGCTCGTCTTGAATGGAAGAGACGCTCTAGGTTGCGAATGCTCTCACGAGGAGATAGCGGATAAGGGGCAAAGCGCATGCGGTTCAGATCAATGAGGTAGAAGTCATATCGCCCTGTGGTCTCATCCCGCACATAGGGGAGGTTGCCTGGGGAAAGGTCTTCGTGAATCACCCCACACTCATGTAGCTCAGCTAAGTAGTGCCCTAGGGCACGGATGAGGTCTTCTGAATAGGCTTCCCCTGCAGCGTAGGGCTGTAGTGTCACCTCTGTGGCCTCGATATAGCGACAGACATAGTAGCTGTCCGTGAGAGCCCCTAGAGGGCTATGTGTCTCTATGTAGCCGATAGGCTCTGGAGTCAGGAACTCCATCACCTGAAGCTGTAGGGCGTTTAGGTAGGAGCGTCTGGCCTTACTGCTATTGCTCCATCCGTAGTAGGTAGAGCGGAGGAAACCCAGCTTACCGAAATGCTTGACGACAAAGTCCCCCTCGGGGCATTGTATTCGGTAGAGCACGTTGCGTCCTCTGTAGATTTCGTTACACACGACCCCTTCGATGGGTGAACTGGGATCACCAGCTCTCTGTATGTAGTGTGCTAGTCGCTTGAGTAGCTCCACACCCTCGGGGAGGGCACTCCTATAGTTTGTCACGATGCCTATCTTATCTATAATCTAAATCTTTGTATACCCCGCAAAGATACAAAGAACGTCTACACATCCCATTCCCAAGACCTTACTATCACCCATCGCAGTGGAGCTATGTGTCCCTCGCTCTGCTACTAGGCGAGAGCCTCCCCCCTAAGATCAGGGCTGACGCATGAACTCACAATAGTGCGAGGGCAAGGTCGTCAAGGAGCATACGCCGAAGATAGAAGTATCCGTGTCCAAGGTGTAGAGATCCCCAGCGTATACCTCCTACCTACAAGGGATAAGTATACACGTGTGTATACAACAGTGTACCCACGTGTACACAACTGTATACACGCGTGTACACAAGTACGCTCTAAGTATCTCCTCTCTAGGGCTCGCTTGTATGTCTATTTCTTGGGGATAATGCCTAGGATCTTTAGTGATGGGCTAAGGCTCCCTGGAATATGAAATGATACGCCCGAAGATCCAAAGGCAGGAGTGTGCGAGCGAGATCATGCGTCGGCCCTCCCCCTAAGATGGCGAGGTGGTATCCTATCTTTTCTCCTCCTATAGGTGCTTATATAACACGCTCTTTACCGAACGCTCCGAGAGGGCTAAAACGAACATACCGAGAACGGGGAAGCGCTCTCGGTATGTTCGCAGTCGTCACCTATGTAAGGTGATTGGAGCGAACATACCGAGTCCTCTCTAGCGTTCATTACGTGTCCTCTGTTAGGGCTCTCGGAATGGCTGTATAGCCCTTCATCTGCATTGCTCTATCTAGGGAATCTGTTCCGTGTCCTAATCTTCTTTCTGTCAGAGGTTTGCTTGGTCTATGCGTTCCTTCTTTTCCGATCGAGTGTGTCTGTCTATGAGGGAGGGGTGAGCTGACAGGAGAAGGAGCACGAGGAAGGAACCCGTATTAGACAGCTAGAGATGCAGCGAGGATCCTCTCCTTTGCTATACCTAATATATATGGGTGTGGGATGGGTGAGGTGGGTAGGTAGTGATGCTAGGTATGGTTGGCGGGAGGAGTTAAATTTGTTGTATCTTTGAGTGTCCTAGGATAGGTATGCGACCCTGATGCTATCTGCATGTATAGCAAGGACAGCGAACAAATAACATCACAGCTCATGAACAATGAACAACTGATGACCCGAGCAGCCGATAACATCCGTATCCTAGCTGCTTCGATGGTCGAGCGTGCCAAGAGTGGACACCCAGGCGGTGCTATGGGTGGTGCAGACTTTATCAATGTGCTCTTCTCAGAGTTCCTCATCTTCGATCCCAACGACCCCAAGTGGCCGGGTAGGGATCGCTTCTTTCTTGACCCAGGACACATGTCGCCCATGCTCTACGCTCAGCTATCACTCATCGGTAAGTACTCGATGCAGGAGCTCCAGCAGTTCAGACAGTGGGGCAGTCCCACCCCTGGACACCCCGAGGTGGATGTCCTGAGAGGTGTGGAGAATACCTCAGGGCCACTTGGACAGGGGCACACCTTCGCTGTGGGAGCAGCGATCGCCGCCAAGTTCCTCGCCGAGCGACTAGGCTGGGTGATGAGCCAGACGATCTATGCCTATATCTCTGATGGCGGTGTGCAGGAGGAGATCTCTCAGGGTGCAGGGCGTATAGCAGGGCACCTGGGGCTGGACAACCTCATCATGTTCTACGATGCAAACAACATCCAGCTCTCTACCAAGGTGGACGAAGTCGATACAGAGGATGTAGCGATGAAGTACAAGGCTTGGGGATGGCACGTGCTAGAGGTGGATGGCTCATCAGCAAGTGAGATCCGCAAGGCTCTGGCAGAGGCAAAGTCTATCGTCGGCAAGCCTACCCTGATCATCGGACATACCACGATGGCTCGTGGGGCTGTCGGTGCTGATGGTACAAGCTACGAGGGTAAGGTGAGCACCCACGGACAGCCACTCTCGGCTGCTGGGGCTTCGTTTGAGGCCACGGTGCAGAACCTAGGGGGTGACCCCAACGACCCCTTCCGCATCTTCCCCGAGGTAGAGGCTATGTATCAGGCTCGCCTTGACGTGCTCCGACAGCTCGCTGAGGAGCGCAAGAAGGAAGAGGCTCTGTGGCGTCAGGACAACAAGGATCGGGCTGAGAAGCTCGACCGATGGTTCTCGGGTGTAAGCCCTGTCATCGACTGGTCTAAGGTAGAGCAAAAGCCCGACCAAGCTACTCGCGCAGCCTCTGCCACTGTCCTCGGTGTACTCGCACAGCAGGTAGAGAATATGATCGTAGCCTCTGCCGACCTATCCAACTCGGACAAGACGGATGGCTTCCTCAAGAAGACCCGAGTCCTCACTCGTGGAGACTTTAGGGGCGCCTTCCTCCAGCCAGGCGTAGCAGAGCTCACGATGGCTTGCCTATGTATCGGTATGGCACTGCATGGCGGTGTGATAGCCGCATGCGGGACGTTCTTTGTATTCTCCGACTACATGAAGCCTGCTGTGCGTATGGCAGCCCTCATGGAGCTACCCGTAAAGTTCGTATGGTCGCATGATGCCTTCCGTGTGGGTGAGGATGGGCCTACCCACGAGCCCGTAGAGCAGGAGGCACAGATCCGATTGATGGAGAAGCTACAGAATCATAGTGGTGCTAATAGCCTACTTGTACTTCGCCCCTCTGATGTCGAGGAGACGACGGTGGCATGGCGCATGGCTATGGAGAATGTCCATACTCCATCTGCGCTCATCCTCTCTCGTCAGAATATCAAGGACCTCCCTGCCCCCGAAGGCAAGACCCGAGGAGAGGCAGCTCAGTCTGCTGAGCGTGGTGGGTACATCGTCCAGCGTGACGAGCATCCCGAGGTGGTCCTAATCGCTAACGGGAGCGAGGTCTCTACCCTCGTAGAGGGAGCTGAGCTCCTTCGCCAGGAGGGCATTCAGCTACAGATCGTTGCCGTGCCCAGCGAAGGGGAATTCCGCCGTCAGCCCAAGGCTTATCAGGATGAGGTGCTCCCTCAGGGAATCAAGCGATTTGGCCTCACGGCTGGTCTACCTGTGAACCTCCTCGGTCTCGTCGGGGACAATGGTACTATCTGGGGACTGAACTCCTTCGGCTTCTCCGCTCCCTACAAGGTGCTTGATGAGAAGCTAGGCTTCACCGCTGAGAATGTCTATCAACAGGTCAAACAGCTACTCGGTAAGTAGTGGCTCATCCATATTACTATGCCTTGCACGAATAAGATAGGACTCGCAGCCGACCATGCTGGCTACGAGCTGAAGAAAGAAGTGAAGGCTCAGCTTATCGCCCGTGGTCTTCAAGTCGAAGACTACGGGTGCCACTCTGCTGAGCGATGTGACTACCCCGACTATGCACACCCTATGGGACGCGCTATCCAGGAGGGGACGATAGCACGAGGGATCTCTATCTGTGGATCAGGTAATGGGATCTCTATGGTGCTCAATAAGTACCCACGAGTACGAGCCGCCCTCTGCTGGAGTGTGGAGCTTGCTAAGCTGGCACGTGAGCACAACGATGCTAATGTCCTATCCCTCCCAGCACGATTTATCTCTAGGGAGGAGGCAGAGGCGATCGTCTCGACCTTCCTAGACACAGCCTTTGAGGGTGGGCGACATGCCGCTCGGGTAGAGAAGATCCCCATTCACTAGCTGTCGGGGATTCCCCCACAGCATAGAAGACCCTATGAGCAAGTATCTAGCCCTATTCATAGCGCTACTCCTCTCCATCACGACATCATGGGCAGGACCACTCCTGCCCAAGGTGAAGCGAGACATCCCACAGCGGGGTGTCTCGCCTTTCCGTGCTGGGCAGGTACAGCTCGCTACTGCACGGCTAGAGACAGAGCTAAAGGCTCTCCTCGGTGAACTTGGGATCGAGGCAAGCCCTAGAGCCGATCATCAGATAAGCCTAGAGCTACAGACCGATATAGAGGGACTTCCCCAAGGGAATGAGGAAGCCTACAAGCTAAGCATTACCAGCGACCTTATTAGCCTGAGAGCCTACACCGAGACGGGGCTGTATCGGGGACTACAGACGCTGAGACAGCTCTATGAGAGAGGAGAGTGGAGGGCTCGTGTGATCCTTGACTGGCCAGCCTTCCCATGGCGAGGCTTCATGATGGACGTCGGGCGCACCTATATCCCCCTAGAGCAGCTCAAGCAAGAGATTGACCTATTGGCTCGCTTCAAGGTCAATGTCTTTCACTGGCATCTCACAGAGAATGAAGCCTGGAGGCTAGAGAGCAAACTCTATCCCAAGCTCAATGATAGGGGCTCCATGACCCGCATGGCTGGCTGGTACTATACCCAAGAGGAAGCGAGGGAGCTTGTACGATACTGCCGAGAGCGTCGTGTGTTACTCATTCCCGAGATCGATATGCCGGGGCATAGCGCAGCCTTTGAGCGTGCGCTTGGCTATGGTATGCAGACGGAGCAAGGGAAGAAGACCCTCAAGGCGCTCATCAAGGAGGCTTGCGAAGTCTTTGATGTTCCCTATCTGCATATTGGTACAGATGAGGTGCGGTTTACAGATAAGACCTTTGTCCCCGAGATGGTCGCCTATGTACGCTCCCTAGGCAAGAAGGTGATCTCTTGGGCACCAGGATGGTCTTATCAGGAAGGAGAGGTCGATATGCTCCAGCTCTGGAGCTCTCGTGGTAAGGCCGTCAAGGGAATCCCTGCCCTAGACTGTCGCTACTACTACCTCAATCACTATGACCTCTTCTCTGATATAGGACGCCTCTATAATAGTCGGATCTATGGCGAGGATCAGGGGACTGAGCATCTCTATGGAGCCCTCCTAGCGATATGGACGGACCGTGCAACACTAGATACGAGGCAGATCATTCGTGAGAATCAGCTCTATCCAGCGATGCTTGCTCTAGCCGAGCGTAGCTGGGTCGGTGGAGGTCGAGGCGACTTCACGAGTCGGGAGGTGATGACCTCTGACCCCAAGAGCCCTGCCTATAATGAATTCAAGGACTTCGAGACTAGAATGCTCAGCTATCGCAAGGTCTTCCCTTCGGAGTACTTTCCTTATGTCCGACAGACAGATGCCCGCTGGGTCATATCCGCACCCTTCCCCAATGGCGGAGAGCCTAGGCGGGTCTTCCCCCCCGAGCAGGCTATTGGTGCCATAGCTCCCCCTAAGTCCCTACCCAGCTATACCTACGAAGGCAAGACCTATCCCTCACAGATGGTCTCAGGGTCAGGATTCTACCTAAGGCATGTGTGGGGAGACCTCTGTGCTGGCCTCTTGGAGCAGGCAGAGACTGACCATACCAGCTATGCTATGGCATGGGTCAATTCACCTAAGGAGCAGAAGGTCGGGTTACTCTTCGAGACACAGAATTATAGCCGTTCGGAGAAGGACCTCCCGCCACCTCCCGGTGCTTGGGATCACCGAGAGAGTAGGGTCTGGGTCAATGGGAAGACCATCATACCTCCGGTGTGGACCAATACACACACTATCCCTACCCTTACCTCTGCCCTTGGTAATGAGAATGCTTGCTCGCGTCCTCCCATCCCTATTACTCTGAAGAAGGGGTGGAACCAACTCTTCATCAAGCTCCCCATAGGAGCATTTACTACCCGTGAAGTACGCCTTGTAAAGTGGATGTTTACTGCTGCCCTTGTTAACCTGAATGGTACAGAGGCGGCCGATGTACGTTACCTCGACTTATAGTTATTATGAATAGAATAGCACTCCTCTCTCTTATCTCGACCTCTGCCCTCTCCGTCCTCTCAGCACAGAATAAGAAGGCACTACCCAACGTCATCTTCATCATAGCCGACGACCTTGGCTATGCTGACGTGGGCTTCAATGGACAGAAGCTTATCCGTACACCTCACCTCGACTCATTGGCACGAGCGGGGATACAGTTCACAGACTTCTATGCAGGCTGCTCCGTCAGTGCCCCTTCTCGAGCTTCGCTCATGACGGGTATGCATACGGGACATACACAGATACGAGGCAACAAGGAGATTAATCCCGAGGGACAGTCCCCCGTAGCAGATCGTATGACGCTTGGGCGACTCTTCCAAGGAGCAGGCTACCGTACTGGGATCTTTGGGAAGTGGGGGCTAGGCTATCCAGGGTCTGGTGCAGAGGCTACCGACAGAGGCTTTGATGAGTTCTTCGGATATAACTGCCAGCGTATGGCTCATCTGTACTATCCCGATCACCTCTGGCATGGGAAGGAGCGTGTCGACTATCCGACTAATGCAGACGGGCAGCGTGACATCTACTCTGCTGATGAGATCCATAAGGAGGCTCTCCGCTTCATCGAGACCTCGGCGAGGGATCATGCACCCTTCTTCGCTATGCTCACTTACACCCTTCCTCACGCCGAGCTGAACCTCCCTCATGATGCAGTCTATGAGTACTACGAGGGGAAGCTCACCCCTAAGCCCTATGAGAGTCGCTATAAGTGGGACTACCCCTCCTCTCCCAATGCCCACGCAGCCTTCGCTGCCATGGTAGAGCGCTTGGATCGCTATACCGGAGAGGTCGGAGCACTACTTCGTCGTCTCGGTATCGAGGAGCATACCCTCGTGATCTTCACCAGTGACAATGGTCCTCACCGAGAGGGTGGGGCAGACCCCGACTACTTCGATAGTAATGGTATCTACCGAGGGATTAAGCGTGACCTCTACGAGGGGGGGATACGTATCCCTATGGCTATGGCTTGGAAGGGACAGATAGCTCCAGGGGGGAAGAGTCAAGTGCCTCTAGCCTTCTGGGACCTCCTACCGACCTTTGCCGAACTGATAGGCCAAGGAACAAAGGCTAAGGGTAGTGACGGTAGGTCCTTCCTCAGTATATTGAAGGGAGCTACACCGAGCAAGTCTCTAGCGAGTCGTCCCCTCTACTGGGAGTTCCACGAGGACGGGGGGAAGATGGCTTTACGTAAGGGCGAGTGGAAGCTTGTAGCTCTCAAGGTCGATACAGGCTCCCCCGTACTAGAGCTCTATAACCTTGCCTCCGACCCTAGTGAGACGAAGGATCTTCGTGCAAGCGAACCTAAGCGTCGAGAGCAACTCTATAGAGAGATGCTGCGCATGCGCACCCCATCGACAGACTTCCCCTTCGCCTATGAGGTGAAGACAAAGACAGAGAGATCAGCTCACTGATGGAACGTTTCTTTAATCGCGAATTTACCTTTGACCGAGTCGCCAGGACACTCCTCCTTGCACTTGTCGTCGTGCTCGTCATCCTAGGGCTCAGAGCTATATGGGATGTCCTATTGCCTTTCCTCCTGGCAGGAATATTTGCCTATGTGATGATGCCTCTTGTACGCTTCTTCCAGTTTCGTATGAGGCTACGCTCTCGTGGGCTATCTGTCGTCCTGACGCTTCTAGTGATCGGGGCTCTGATCTACCTAGCGGTCATCTATGTCGTCCCCTCGGTGAAGGAAGAGGTAGAGAAGACCCTGCAAATGATCTCTAGCTACAACGGGGGGCAGGATCTCATCACCATGCTCCTCCCCAAGAGTGTCCGTAACTATCTGACGAGCAATAGGACTTGGGGCAACTTCTCCCGTAACCTCTCCGTAGATAAGCTTATCGAGAATACACGGCTCATCCTAGATCAGCTCGGTGGGATCATCAATAGTACACTCTCGGTCTTCTCCTGGGGCTTCGTCTTCCTCATGGGGATCGTGTACTTTATCTTTATCCTTCTGGACTTTGAGAACCTCGGACGGGGCATTATCAGCCTCTTCCCTGTATCTCTACGCCCTGCGATGCGTACGATCAGCTCAGATCTGGATCGGTATATGAATAGCTACTTCAGAGGTCAGGCTCTCGTCGCTCTGAGTGTCGGGATATTACTCTCGATAGGCTTCAATATCATTGGTCTGCCGATGGCTACTGCTATGGGGATCTTCATCGGGATCCTCAACTTCATCCCCTACATGCAGGCTCTCGGGATTATCCCCCTCGGTCTAGCTGGGGTGCTGATGGCGGCTCAGAATGGGGAGAACGTCTTTGTCTGCCTCCTCCTAGCCTATGGGGTGCTGATGATCGTACAGTTCATTCAGGATATGATCCTTGTACCTCGGATCATGGGCTATACGATGGGTATGCGCCCCTCGCTTATTCTCCTCGTCTTGGCAGTGTGGGGGTATTTGTTGGGCTTCTTCGGGATGCTCATTGCCCTACCTGCCACCATGTTCCTCTACTCATTCTACAAGCGGTATATACTAGAGGATCAAGAGTACATCCAGGAGATGGAGCAGCGAAAGAAGCCGAAGGGCAAGCGACCCAAGGGCAAGAAGACCCCGAGTGACTTAATACCAGAGGCGACGGCCTCTGCTCAGCCAAATGAAATAGATGGATCTAACAAAGAACCCTAGTACCTTCATCGCCCAAGGTCTACAGAGAGCCAAGCAGCGAGGCGCAAATGGCACCTCGGGCTCTCTGCGCCTGACGACTATAGGGATAGCCCTTAGTCTGAGTGTAATGCTCCTCTCTGTAGCGATTATATTAGGCTTCAGGGAGCAGATCCACGAGTTTGCCTTCAGCCAGACGGGGCACATTAGCCTCAATAGCTATGGGAGTAATTGGCGAAACTCTAATACCCCCGTCAAGGTATCCAATCAGCTCCTCAACTTCCTACGGCGTGAGCCCTATATCGAGCGGGTGATGCCTATCGTGCAGGAAGCGGGGCTACTGAAGACCGAGGAGGACTTCTCTGGGATCCTACTCTATGGGATCGATCCTTCCTTCAAGAGTGACTACTTCGTCAATAGTCTCAGAGAGGGACGCCTACCCAACGTCTCTCCTGAGGCTATCGAGGCACCTGAGATCGCCCTACCTACACATGTGGCCGATCGCATGGGCTGTGAGCTCGGGGAGAAGGTGCGTATCTACTTCTTTGGAGACAAGATGCGTGTCCGAGTCTATACGCTCGTTGGGATCTATGAGTCCACAGGGCTAGAGCTCTCTCCAGCCCTCTGCCCTATGATCTCTCTCCAGCGACTCAACCAATGGGGGAGCGACTCCTATAGCCGTCTCATGATCATGCTGCGTCACCCTGGAGATGCAGAGAAGGAGCTGAATAAGCTGATCACTAGACTACAGGCTCATCCTGACCTAATAGCCAATGAGGACTATGGGATGAACCTCGGGCAGGAGCTCCAGCCAGAGCTCTTCAATTGGCTTACCTTCCTAGACACCAATGTCTATGCGCTCCTGGGGCTGATGATTCTTGTCGCTGGCTTCTCTATGATCACGGGGCTTATCATTCTCGTCCTAGACAAGAGTAGGCAGATCGGTATCCTCAAGGCGCTTGGGGCGACGAATAGCTTACTTCGCAAGGTCTTCCTCCTCCTCTCTGGACACCTCATCCTGAGGGGGATGATCTGGGGCAATGTCTTGGCGCTGATCCTCTGTCTGCTACAGAAGCAATTCAAGATCATTCACCTGAACCCTGCCAACTACTTCATGAGCTCTGTGCCCATACACTTTGACCTGTTGGCATGGATCGGGATCAACCTCGGGACGCTCCTACTGATCCTCCTGATGGTACTCGTACCAGCCGGGCTAGTGAGCCGTATACGCCCTGCAGAGAGTATGCGTATAGACTAGCCTTCTGATACTCTCCTAGGAGACCCTTAGCGTCCCAATGCAAAGGGGAGCGCCCTAGACTCACATATAGGTATGAGTCTGGGGCGCTCCCCTTTTATCTCTCCTTTTAGGTATACCTGCTACCCTCGAGAGGAAGATGGAGTAGAGGCTCTCTATAGACCCTCCTGTTCCTTGCGCTCTATCTCTGTAGGGTCAAAGGTCGGTATCTGTATATGCAGTGCCACAGCCACTACACGGAGGACGAAGACCGAGACGGCAGAGATGAGCTGTACCCACTCGATGGATATATTCGTATAGAGCCCGAGTAGGACATAGATGATCCCCCCGAGGAGGCAGGCTGTCGCATAGAAGTCCGTACGGAAGATCAGTGGGGTATCGTTGATCAAGATGTCTCGGATGAGCCCTCCGAAGGAGCCCGTCACTGTACCCATGATGACAGCGACCCACCAAGGATAGCCTGTAGCGAAGGACTTAGCGACACCCACCACGACGAAGAGACCCAGGCCAATAGCGTCGAAGAAGAAGAGGGAGTGATTGAGCCGTACGACCTGCCTGCGGAAGACAATCGTGAAGGTAAGGGCTACTCCTGTAATGATCAGGTACGAGGGCTGTATGAGCCAGAAGGGCTTTAGGTCGAGAAGTATATCTCGTATCGTACCTCCACCCACTGCCGTTACAAAGCCGACGACGTAGGCTCCGAACCAGTCGAAGCCCTTCGCTGCAGCGAGCCGGATACCACTAATGGCAAAGGCCAGTGTACCTAGATAATCACACCAATCGACGAAGCTATTGACGTCTACTATGTGTGCAAATCGCATCATATTCACTCTTGCTAGATAAGTCCGCCACCCATGAGCCCCTGCGAGGTCTCGCTTGGCTCTGAGAGGGGCTAGTAGGACTCTGACTCACTAGGGAAGGTATGAGTCTTGACGGCCTGGATATATTCGGTGACCGCAGTGTCAATAGCCTCTCCGATCTGACCAAAGCGACGGAGGAACTTCGGGCTGAAGCTATCCTCCATCCCCAGCATATCCTGCGTGACGAGTACCTGGCCATCGACACCACTACCTGCACCGATCCCGATCACTGGGATACGTAGGTCTGAGGCCACTCGACGGGCGAGTGTCGCTGGCACCTTCTCTAGTACGAGAGCAAAGCAGCCTGCCTGCTCTAGCCCCTTGGCCTCCCTGAGGAGGCGGCCCGCATCAGCATCTGTCTGACCCTGCAGACGGTATCCCCCGAGCTGGTGTACAGACTGGGGGGTAAGCCCTAGGTGTCCCATGACGGGGATCCCCGAGGTGGTCAGCTGCTGGATGATGGGATAGACGACCTCCCCGCCCTCGAGCTTGAGCGCATCGCAGCCTGTCTCCTTCATGATACGCACCGCAGAGCTAACGGCCGCCTCCTGCGAGATCTGGTAGCTCCCGAAGGGCATATCGACGATCACAAAGGCCTGCTGGACGCCCCGAACGACCGAGGCTCCATGATAAATCATCTGGTCGAGGGTGATGGGTAGGGTGGTGGAGTGGCCTGCCATGACGTTGGCAGCGGAGTCGCCTACGAGGAGGATCTCTACACCGCTACGATCTAGTAGTCGTGCCATAGTGTAGTCATAGGCGGTGAGCATAGTGATGGGCTCACCTAATTGCTTCATAGCTTGTAGACGTAGCGTCGTGATCTTCTTCGTCTCGGGCTTATGTTGGGACACTGTTCTCTCGAATTTGTAATAGTAAGGACACGCCACACCCGCTCCCTGGGGAGCTGGATGTGGCACGTCAATATAGGATTATCTATAGGATAGCTCGCACGGTAGGGTCGTGTGGGGACTTACTCCCACTCGATCGTGCTGGGGGGCTTGGAGGAGATGTCGTAGACGACACGATTCACCCCACGGACCTTGTTGATGATCTCGTTAGAGACCTTGGCTAGGAACTCATAGGGTAGGTGTGCCCAGTCTGCACTCATCGCATCGGTGCTCGTGACGGCACGTAGGGCGATCGTGTACTCATAGGTACGCTCATCACCCATCACCCCTACAGAGCGGATAGGTAGGAGGATCGCCCCAGCCTGCCAGACCTGATCATAGAGACCTGTCTCACGAAGCATAGCCATGTAGATCTCATCGGCGTTCTGTAGGATCTCGATCTTCTCGGCAGTGATCTCCCCGAGGATACGTATCCCGAGACCTGGGCCGGGGAAGGGCTGGCGCTTGATCAGTCGCTCCTGCATCCCCATCTCTAGGCCTACGCGACGTACCTCGTCCTTGAAGAGTAGACGCAGAGGTTCGACGAGCTTCAGGTGCATGCGCTCGGGTAGCCCCCCTACGTTGTGGTGGCTCTTAATCACGGTGCCCGTGATACTGAGACTCTCGATGACGTCGGGGTAGATCGTCCCTTGGGCTAGCCACTTGATCCCCTGGAGTTTCTTAGCCTCCTCATCGAAGACCTCTATGAAGCCACGGCCGATGATCTTACGCTTCTCCTCGGGATCAGTGACTCCCTTCAGTGCAGAGAGGAACTTGGCACGAGCATCCACCCCGATGACGTTTAGTCCGAGGTGCTCGTAGTCTCTGAGGACGTTGGTGAACTCATTCTTGCGTAGGAGTCCGTGATCGACGAAGATGCAGGTGAGGTTCTTGCCGATAGCCTTGTGTAGGAGTACGGCGGTGACGGAGGAGTCTACGCCACCAGAGAGGGCGAGGATGACCTTGTCCTCTCCTAGCTGCTCCTTCAGCTGCTGGATGGTATGCTCTACGAAGGAGGCAGGAGTCCAGTTACCACGAATACCCGTGACGCTTAGGAAGTTGCCTAGGAGCTTGAGCCCCTCCTCCGTATGGAAGGCTTCGGGGTGGAACTGTACGCCCCAGGTCTGCTCGCCATCGATACGGAAGGCTGCTGCCGCTACGTCCTCCGTGCTAGCTATGATACGGAAGCCCTTGGGGAGCTCAGTGATCGTGTCTCCATGAGACATCCATACGGTCGTCCCCTGGGTGATCCCCTTCATCAGAGGATCGTTGGCGTGGTGGATCGAGAGGTGTGCACGGCCGTACTCACGGCTGTCGCATGGCTCTACCTTGCCACCTGCCTGATGGACTATGCTCTGCGCCCCATAGCAGATCCCTAGTAGAGGACGCTTCCCACGGAGCTCCTGGAGCCCTATCCGAAAGGCCTCACTATCGTAGACCGAGTAGGGACTCCCAGAGAGGATAATACCTGCTATGCCGGTGAGATCTTGGGGGAGCTTGTTGTAGGGGACGATCTCGCAATACGTGTTGAGCTCACGTAGTCTCCGACCGATAAGCTGGGTCGTCTGTGAGCCAAAGTCAAGAATGAGTATTTTCTCCTGCATGTCAAACCAATTAGAACGAGTTGTGTCGCAAAGATACGAATTACCTAGATACCCCGTCCCCCTAGATTTTTCCCGCTCTAGTTCGGGCTTCCCGGGTATGCTCTTATGACCATGAATAGATGATGGGAACGATCGTTATATGTCCTCGCCACCCCGTTTGTTGGGAGTGACTTCGTCGCTTGGTGTAGGTGATGGTGCATTCTTTATAGGAGTGTATGGAGCTACAGCTACATCCTCGTCGTGTGGCTCTCGGTATATCTGAAATACAGAGCTCGACAAGGTATGCTATCCCATACTCCCCCTCCTCTCATAGATCCCTTGGGCTAGTGTTGGGTCTCCCATGGGGTGCGGGCGAGGAGATACCGATAGATAGGAGCAGCGGAAGGAGAGGACAGCCAGGCTATCTAGGGCTCAGGATAGAGATAACTCCTAAAGCTACTAAGGGGCGAAGTTGAGGTAGCCAGGGGAGCATACGATTGGATAGGAGTACTGCTACTACGGGTGTAGGTTTGCATAGCATATACCTACTATTTAGGGGCGAAAAGTATACCTGCGTGTATACCGTTGTGTATACGCGTGTATACAATTGTGTACCCACGTGTACACAACCTCGCTCTAGGTATGTCCTCTGTGGGGCTCTTTTGTAGGTGTACATCTTGAGGCTAACGTCTAGGTACTCAGTGGTACAACCAAGGTACCCTTCGAACATAAGCTAATACCCTCGAGTGCCGAGGGGGGAACAGATCATCACTGAAATCAGGTGCAGGCCTGTCAGGCATCGGAGGGTCTCCCATTTGGGATATATCCTATGTGTGGTATATGGAAATTCTCTATCTTCGTGGCGTATAATTTGATATATCATATACCCTTCGTCACGATGAAGCAACTACTTCTCCTAGCCCTAGGGCTCTGCTCAGGCATAGCACTAGGACAAGGGCTCTCGGCACAGTCTTCGGCGCCCAAGCCCGTCTATCCCATCCCTACTCAGGCACAGATCGACTGGCAACGCCTAGAGACCTATGCCTTCATACACTTTGGACTCAATACCTTCAATGACCTAGAGTGGGGCTATGGCAATACGCCTGCAAAGACCTTTGCCCCACCCGTACTTGATGTCGAGCAGTGGGTCACTACTCTCAAGCGTGCCGGTATGAAGGGGATTATTCTTACCGCTAAGCACCACGATGGCTTCTGTCTGTGGCCCACCAAGACCACCGAGTATTCGGTGAAGAATAGCCCGTGGAAGGGCGGTAAGGGCGACCTCGTCAAGGATCTGAGTGAGGCCTGCCGCAGGCATGGGCTACGCTTCGGTATCTACCTATCCCCTTGGGATCGTAACAATGCCCGCTATGGCTTCCCCGAGTATCAGAAGACCTTCCACGAGCAGATCCGTGAGCTCACGACGAACTATGGGGAGCTCTTCGAGTACTGGTTCGACGGTGCCAATGGCGGTACGGGCTGGTATGGTGGTGCCGACTCTGCTCGCAAGATCGACCCGCTCACCTACTACGATTACGAGGGGGCAACGAAGATGCTGCTGCGCAACAACCCCAACATCATGATCTTCGGAGGGACGACACATACCATCCGCTGGATCGGCAACGAACGTGGATGGGCTGGTGAGACCAACTGGGCAATGTACGACGAGTCCAAGCAGAAGCACTATACTCAGGCTCAGTGGGGTATGGAGGATGCCAGCCAGTGGCTACCAGGTGAGGTGGATGTGAGCATTCGCCCAGGGTGGTTCTACCACCATCGTGAGGATCATCAGGTGCGCTCGGTAGCTAACCTCGTGAACATCTACTACGAGAGTGTCGGGCGCAATGCCAACCTCCTGCTGAACTGTCCGATTAACCTCGATGGGAAGATCCCCGCCGTGGACTCTGCTCGTCTGATCGCTTGGCATGACCATATTAAGGCATCCTTCCGAGATAATAAACTTCGCAAGGCCACAGCTCGAGCCTCTGCTACTCGTCCTGGACGTAGCTTCCAGCCTCGTAATGTCAATGATGGTAACCCCGACACCTACTGGGCTATCCCCGATGGCGAGAAGACGGCTAGCCTCACGCTAATCCTCCCTCGAGAAGAGCTCATCAATAATGTAGCCCTACAGGAGTACATTGCCCTTGGGCAACGAGTACGTAGCTTTAGCCTAGAGGTCGCTGGTCGTGATGGCGCCTTCCGCCCCATCGAGACCAAGGATAGCTTGACGACTATCGGATATAAGCGTCTTATCCGCTTCGAGGCAGTGAAGGCTAAGGCGCTTCGCCTAATCATCACGGATACACGTGGTCCTGTGTGCCTCGCAGAGGTCGCTGCCTATCTAGCCCCTGAGGTCCTAGAGGCTCCTCGTATCAGCCGTGATAGCAGAGACAGTGTCTACATCTCGACTACGGCACGTAATGCTCACATCGAGTATCAGCTGGTACCCCGCAACGCCGGTGCTACACACGACCTCTGGAAGCCCTACACTGCCCCCTTCTATCTACCCGATGACTTCACGACCATCCATGCTCGTGTCTCTAGTGCTAGCAACAAGGATAAGGCTCAGGCTACCTACAGCCTAGGGTACTCTCTCTCCAAGGTAAAGACCCCAGAGCTCGCAGATGATCTACGCACAAAGCTCTTCGATGGGAACGGCTATTCTACAGTCACCCTCCCTCGTGGGGTACGTGCTCTCACACTGGAGCTGGATCAGCCTAGGAGGATCAGTTCGCTTACCTATACTCCCTCCCAGCAGCGAGATGCACGTGGACATATCCAGCGCTACAAGCTATATGTCGATGGTCAGGAAGTAGCAGAGGGGGAGCTCGCAAACATCAAGCATAATCCTATCCCGGTCTCCCTTGAACTCTCAAAGCCAGTCGAAGGACGTACTATTCGCCTAGTCGTCACCAAGACTGTAGACGATGTACCCGAGGTGACGATCGGTGACCTAAGCATCTACTAATGAGCGTCACGAACCCCACCCCAAGCGTCGAGGCCACGAGACCGGTACGTATCCTCTTCGTGTGTCTTGGTAATATCTGTCGAAGCCCCTCGGCAGAGGGCATCTTCCGTCACTATGTCTCGGAGCAAGGAGCTTGTGATCGCTACGACATCGATTCGGCAGGGCTCATCGCACACCACGAGGGCGAGCTCCCCGACGGTCGTATGCGAGCCCATGCCGCACGACGTGGCTACGAACTCACCTCTCGCTCACGCCCGATTACCTATGAGGACTTCTTCCACTATGACTATATCATAGGTATGGACAGTGCGAATAGGGAGCGCTTGTTAGATCTAGCTCCTACGGCTGAGACAGCGCAGAAGGTTTCCCTACTGACAGACTGGGCTGATGATGCCCCCAAGGATCATATCCCTGATCCTTACTACGGAGGCGCCGAGGGCTTCGAGCACGTCCTGGACCTCATAGAGCTCTGCGTACCTCAGCTCTATAGGAAGACGATCTCTTAGACGAGTCTTAGCTCACTAAATACAAAGGGGGGGATGGTGCACGAAGCACCATCCCCCCTCTAGCTATTGCTTGCCATGCTATGGTCTTTATCGCCTCCTGATGTCCCGACCTCTAGCCTTCATAGCCCCCTATACGATACAGAGACGATTAGGTGCATGAGACATAGAGTGCGTAGTAGAGTAGCGCTCTTGAGCTTAGCGTATCTTCATGCGCTTGTAGCTCAAGGCGAGTTTAGCTGTTAGGCGCAGGATGAGGTCAAAGAAGACCATCTTGCTATTGACGTTTTGAGCGATGTGTCGTCGCGCTAGGTCTAGCTCCTCCTCCACGGCACGTACGACATGCCCCGTGATACAGCTACGTAGGTAGCTGGCGATGCTGGTCTCTTTGGGGGTTAGGTAGTTGAGCTTCGGCAGATCGAGGTTGAAGAGGTAGAATTCTCGGAACATACGTGCTAGGTACTCCAGCAGAGCCTGCTGCTCGTCACGGCTTAGCGAGGCAAGGTCGTCCGCTAGTATCTTCATCTCGATAGGCTGGGCATTTACCGTAGCACGTAGGACACGCTGTAGGTGTCGCTCTAGTATAGCCTGTTGCTCACTCTCTCCTCTGAAGGTATCTAGTGCCACACGATAGTTCCCCTCACTGAGGTGAGCTGCGAGGGTGGCATCAGCGCCCTCTCTCCCCCCTTCGGGGAGGCTTAGTAGGGCTGCTTCGATCTCCATAGGGGCTAGAGGACGTAGACGTACAGTCTGCATGCGACTGCGTAGTGTGCCGAGTACACCCTGCTCCTCCATCGTAACCATCAGGATGACGGTGCGTAGGGGAGGCTCCTCGACGAGCTTGAGGAGCTTATTACCCAGAGCCTCCTGCATTCGCTCAGGGAGCCAAATCATTAGGACTCGATAGCCCGACCCTGCCATATGATAGCTGAAGTGCTGCTGGATCACCTCTCCTTCGCGTGCGAAGATAGAGGCCTTCTTGCCATCCCCACCGAGGAGGGAGAGCCACTCCTCATAGCGTATATAGGGGCCACGAGCCAAGAGGGTACGCCACAGGGGAAGCACATCCTCTGCGAGGTTCTTTCCCGAAGTATTGATGATGGGGAAGAGGTAGAATAGATCCTGCTCAGCAAACGTATCATATCGCTTGCACGACGGACAGTGCCCGCAGGCATCATGCGCACCTCGATGGGTACAATTGAGGTAGCGTGCGTAGGCATAGGCTAGGCCTAGAGCCCCCTCTCCATCACGCCCTACGAAGAGCTGTGCATGTGGGACGATCCCCTGCTGAGCAGAGGCGATGAGTTCGGCCTTGATGAGGTCTTGTCCGATGATGTCGTGGAAGTACATAGCCGTTGCTACTTTGACTAGTCGATGATGTTGGGTGGTGACTTGCGCGTCTGTATCTCTTGCTCTACGACAGACACAAAGCCCTCGATATAGATCTTCCCAGAGGTGGTAATCATACTCTCGGGATGAAACTGTAGTCCGAAGATTGGATATTCGCAGTGCCTGAAGGCCATTAGCTCGTGCCCCTCCGCTCCCCCTTGACTATAAGCCGTAGGGATAATGCTCGAGGGAAGGCTCTGCTGACTCACTACCCAGCTATGGTAGCGCCCTACGATACTACCCTCTGCGATCCTACCGACAATGGGGTCACTAGGGTCGATATCTATTAGAGGTGCAGGATGACCATGTAGGGGGTGGGGAAGCTGGCGGAGGGTTGCTCCGAGGTGCTGTGCGATGGCTTGGTGTCCTAAGCAGATACCTAGTATCGGGTAGTGCCCTATCCCCTCTGCGATGAGTCTCATCATCCGAGGGTATTCCTCGGGGATGCCGGGGCCGGGGGAGAGGAGTAGAGCATCGTATCGGGCCATCTCATCTCCGCATAGCTCGTCCTCACGGATCAGGTCATAGGTAACACGTGGATGCTCTCTGAGCAGCTGCACGATGTTGAAGACGAAGGAGTCGTGATTATCGATAACGAGTAGGCGTACCATAGTCTGATCTCTAGGAGGCGTCTATCCGAGGGTTGAGGGTGGGATGACTCTATCGGATCGTGAGTCGGCAGACGATCGTCTGCCTGGGGAAGATAGCTCTGATGAGGTAGACTCCGGGGGAGAGTGTGAGCTTAACCTCCCGACTGTTACGAGCAGAGAGGACTTTGCGCCCTGTGATGTCCATGATGTCCAGCTGGGTAACGGGCTCTGGCATCCGTAGTAGGTCACTTGAGAGCCATATTGTCGCCCCGGAGGTGATGGCTTCGTCCTGCTTGAGGACGCTGTTGCCTCCATTAGCCTTGTAGTACACCCCTCCGATGACAGTACCGTTGGAGATGAGGTAACTTCCCCCATTGGTTAGGGTTATCGTCCCATGGTCTGGGGCAGCGAAGTAGCGGACGGAGAGGCGTGTATTGGCTACACGGCTACTAAAGGAGGGTAGAGCACAGACGCTATCTCCCTGAATGATCTTGCGGAAGCCGAGGGGCGAGTACCCCTTATCCTGAGCTATGCCTACCGTAGCTCCGAGAGGAAACAATAGGAGTAGACCTAGGATGAGCCTATGGTTGTGTCTCTGTAGCATATGCGTCTGCTGGTAGGGTAGGGTGTAGTATGAGAATACGCCTAGCTCTGATGCGCTTCGTGGAGAGTGTTTATTGGATGAGAGATGGTAGCTTAGTCGGCCGAGAGGAGCTCTCGGAGCTCGTCGGCCGTGATTTCTACGATGATCTCACCTCGGTACGCCAAGGATATAGATCCTCGCTCCTCGCTCACGATGATCACCTTGGCATCTGTCTTCTGGGAGAGCCCTAGTGCGGAGCGATGGCGGAGACCAAGGTCTTTATTGAGGTCGGGGTTGCTCGCTACGGGTAGGATACATCCTGCGGCACAGATCTTCTCTCCTGCGATGATCATGGCACCATCATGTAGGGGACTATTCTTGAAGAAGATCGTCTCAATGAGGCGGGCATTCACGGAGGCTAGGAAGCGCTCACCTGCATGCTGATAGGGGGTGAGATCCATATTACCTTGTATGGCGATGAGTGCCCCTGTCTTCTTACGAGCCATATTCATACATGCGAGGACGACTGGAGCGATATAGGCGGCCTCCACACGGCTCTGTTGCTCCCGGCTGTCTCTGAAGAAGTTCCTTATCTTGCGCCAGCGTTGTGCCGAGCCGATCGTGACAAGGACCTTACGTACCTCATCCTGAAAGATGATGACTAGGAGTAGAAAGCCGATGTTCACGAACTTGTCGAGGAGTGCACCCATCAGGCGCATCTGTAGCACCTGAGAGATCACCAGCCAGAGGATGATGAAGGTTACGATCCCCATGAAGAGGGAGCGACTACCCGAGTATCGGAGGGTAATGTATGTATAGTAGAGACATACTGCCAGTAGGAGTATGTCGATGATATCCTTGATCGAGATCTGAAGCCACCAAAGCATGTGTTTCGCCGTTTCGTTGTCGATGAGTTAGTGATCGCCCGTGTTGGTCTGAGTGTAGTAGAGAGCCTCGTCCCTTCGCTCATAGGGATGCATAGCCTCATAGAGACGTATGGCCTCGACCGCTGGAGCGACATCATGGACTCGTAGGATCTTAGCTCCCCGCTCCAGAGCGAAGCCATGTAGGATAGAGGTGCCGTTGAGAGCCTCCTCTGGGGTCTGGCCGAGTAGTCTATAGATCATACTCTTGCGAGAGATGCCCACGAGGAGTGGTTGTGGGAGTACAGTCCCTAGGTCAGACATCCGTGCCAGCAGCTCATAGTTCTGTTCTAGGGTCTTGCTGAAGCCGAAGCCTGGATCTAGGACTATATCGTGTACTCCTAGCTCAGTGAGCTGTCCTACCCTCTGGATGAAGTAGTCGATGAGGTCAAGGATGAGATCCTGATAGTCTGTCTGCTCGCCCATGGTCTGCGGTGTCCCCCTCATATGCATGAGGATATAGGGCACTTGTAGTTCTGCTATCGTTGGGTACATCTGGGGGTCAAGAGCCCCTCCCGATATATCATTGATCATCGCTACCCCGTACTCCTGCACAGCCCATCGTGCGACGTCTGCCCTGAAGGTATCTACGGATACGGGGAGTGCTGGATACTCATCACGGAGTATCCGTAGGGCTGGAGCTAGACGCCTCATCTCTTCTTGCGCACTGACTTCCTCGGCTCCAGGGCGGGAGCTGTATGCTCCGAGGTCAGCTATCGAAGCCCCCTCTCTCAGGAGGGTATCGATACGAGTCCTCAGCTCCTGCTCCCCTGCGATACGGCTCGTAGAGTAGAAGGAGTCTGGGGTGACGTTGATGATCCCCATGACGACAGCTCGCTCTAGGGAGAGGAGCTGACCAGAGAGATTGAGCGTAAGATGATCGGGTCGATACATTGCCTAGTGGAGCGGGTAATATACGTGATCCATGGGTAGATCCCAGGGGTCGGTAGGGAGGTGGTCGGGGCGTAGTAAGCCAAAGCTTACGCCTAGGCGCCCGGCTCTTGTCCGAGCTAAGTAGCGATCGTAGTAGCCCTTCCCTCTACCTAGACGAAAGCCCTCACGGTCAAAGGCTAGTGCTGGGATGATCAGTAGGTCTAGTTCCTCGGGGGCTACAGCTCCCTGCTCTAGGGTGGGCTCGTAGAGGCCGAAGCTCTTCGACCGCTCTAACGAGTCCCAGGAGACGAAGGGATAGAAAGCCATCTCTACCTCCCCTAGTACTCGGGGAAGGTAGATGGACTTCGTCCCCACTGACTCATCGATGAGCACCCGAAGATCGGGCTCATCAGGGAGGGCAGAGTAGAGCCCTACATGCTTCGCCTCGCACCAGAGCGGATCCTGGCGAAGTTGCTCTACGATGGAGCGACTCCACTGTACTCGGTCGGTCTCGGTGATACGCTCTCGCCCTAGGGCTCGTAGCCTGCGACGGAGGCTCTGCTTGGTGTCTATCGCTTCGTTGGCTTCCATGCTGCGGAGGTGAGGCATTCGAGGGCACGTAGTACCTCGGGGTCGTGCTCGTTGCGGATACGATAGTAGAGATCCTTATCTCCTCCGATCATATCGGCGATGAGGGCAACGAGGTCTCGCTTGAGGTTGAGGAACGACTCCTGTAGAAGCCCTGGACGCTGAGCTACACCGTGCAGCTGGGCGAAGGAGGCATAGCTATAGACGATCTGATCCCCTATGCTCCATAGGTAGTCTGAGAGCTCCTTTGCCGAGGGATATGCTGCTAGACGGGAGCGGTTCGCATCAGCATAGGTGAAGGCAAACTGGGAGAGTGTCCCTGAGCGGAGCAGACGTAGATAGTAGGTATTGATCCCTGTACTATCTCGTGGCACAAAGATGTCGGGGGTGATCCCGCCACCACCGTAGACGACACGTCCCATACGGGTGTAGTACTTGGTCGTATCAGGATTGGCGATGCTGTCGGCCGAGAAGAGCTCCCCGTGGATGTATCGCTCCTCGATATCATCTACATAGGCCTCGAGTCCCCGAGCGTAGCTCTTCTGTATGCTCCTGCCCGAGGGAGTATAGTAGCGGGCTACAGTTAGGCGTACGACGGAGCTATCCCCGAGGGTGAAGGGGACCTGTACGAGCCCCTTACCGAAGGTGCGCCTACCTATGATCTGGGCACGATCTAGGTCTTGCATCGCTCCGGCAAAGATCTCGCTGGAGCTGGCGCTATTCTCATTGACGAGGACAGAGATGGGGATATTCTTGAGGCGTCCATCTCGGGCGGTCTTGAAGTCCTCTCGGGGATAGTGTGCCCCTTGGTTGTAGAGCATCAGATCACCCTGGTTCAGGAACTCACTGGCCAGCGCAGTCGCAGCCTGTAGGTAGCCCCCACCATTGTCTCTCAGATCGATGAGGATCCGATCGACTCCTTGTGCAGCATGCTCTGCGTAGGCTTGCTGGAACTCTAATGGAGTCTGTGCCCCCCACTTATTGAGGCGTACATAGAGGACTCGTGGACGGATCATATATGCTGCGTCGATCGTGGTCACGGGCACTAAGCCTCGTACGACTGAGCAGTCGAAGACCTTCTCTCCCCGCTTGACTAGTAGGTGCACGACCGTATCCTCTGGCCCCTTGAGTACCTTCATGACCTCATCCGAGGAGATCGAGTCTCGGGTCAGTGTACTGGCATCAGCCCTTAGTATCCTGTCTCCAGGCTGGAGGCCAGCTCGCTCACTAGGTCCGCCCTCGATGACTCGTACCACGACGACCGTATCAAGGAGTGTATTGAACTGGATGCCGATCCCAGCGAAGGATCCCTCGAGTCCCTCCGTCTCCTGACGATTGAGCTCGGCACTGAGGTAGACCGAATGGGGATCGAGCTGAGAGAGGATGAAGGGGATGGACTGCTCCTCAATACTATCGAGGTTTACAGAATCGACGTAGAAGCGCTCAATGAGGCCAAAGATCTGTCCCAACTTGCCGGAGTACCCTCGCCTACCTCCTATCCCTAGGAAGACCGAGGTGAAGACACCGAAGAGGAAGATGATGCAGACGATAGCGATATAGGCTAGGGTGCGTAGGAGTCGTCCGCGTCGAGGATGCTGGGGTGCCTCTGGCACAGGGCTCGTGGAGTGAGTAGAGTCTGGTTGCATAGATTCAGCCTAATAAAGTGATGGGGTGTGAGCTCTCCTCAGAGGCTCTCTAGGGGAATATGGTCTACGGTGATCCCGGCTCGCTTCAGGAGGTCAATGCCATCCTGTAGTCGGTATTCAATGCTGTAGACGACACGCACGATGTGGCTCTGGATAATGAGCTTGGCACACTCGATGCAGGGGGCATCCGTGACATAGACGGTAGCTCCAGAACTGTCGTTAGTACTGCTGGCCAGCTTGGTGATCGCGTTTGCCTCAGCGTGTAGGACATAGAGCTTGGTCTGCCCCTCCTCGTCCTCGCAGATGTTCTCGAAGCCTACGGGGGTACCATTGTATCCATCGGAGATGATGCTCTTATCCTTGACGATGAGGGCACCGACCTTTCTTCGCTCGCAATAGGAGTTCTCAGCCCAGATACGAGCCATACGGAGATACCGCTTATCTAGGGCGAGCTGCTTCTCCTCAATAGTCGTCATTGTCTATCTTGTCGTATTGCGTTAATGCCGTTACGTTCGGACAAAGATACGGCTTTGTCCTCACAAAGGGACTCCCGAGGAAGATATTGCCTGAGCAGAGGCCCGAAATCATTAGAGGTCGAAGGCAAAGTGCTCAAGGAGCATACATCGAAGATCGGAGCATCTGTACCCTAGGTATGTACGTACCAGATATATATGTACTACTAGGGAGGGAAAGGTGTACACGTGTGTACACTATAGTGTACTCATGTGTACACAACTGTATACCCACGTGTACACCACCTCGCTCTAAGTATGTCCTCGGTAGGGCTCTGGTGTACCTGGTTCTCGAGACTAAATCTAAGCGCTCCCGAGACATGGCTAGGAAACCCTTGACATGAAATAATACCCCCAAAAGAGTGGGGCATACTAGGATAGATTACGTCTTGACCCTAGATAGGGACACGTCCTAGGCGAAGGGCTGTAGGGGGAGGGAAGTAGGGAGGGATGCTGGTTGAAAATCCGCCCTCGTAGCGCTCTCTGCGTCGGACGTGCCGAGAGGGATAGGAGAGGATATACCGAGAAGAGGAGGATAGGATACATAACGTTCGCCCCCGTCACCTACGTAAGGTGACGGGGGCGAGCATACCGTGTCCTCTGTGAGGGTGGAGAGCGTCTCCTAGAGTGGGTCTGTCGGGATGTCCGAAGTGTATGATCCTGGGATGGACTATTCCACAACCCGCTCTTAGAGGTCGAGTGGGGAGGTGGGCTTACTTCTTCTTGAAGACAGCGGCCTTGAAGGAGAGGGGGACAATTATTGGCATAGGGCTGCCGTCCTGTGGCTGCATCGTGGAGGACTCAAAGTCGGCAGTGAGCTCAGAGCCAGAGAAGGCACCCTTGAAGTCCTTTATGATACTCATATCGCCGAAGGGCGTGTTGATAGCATAGTCCTTGATAAAGAGAGAATCCCCCTTGACCTCACAGTCGAGCAGATACTCTAGTTTGCGATTATAGCCCTTGGGGGTGATCTTGATCTTCACTTCCTTGGAAGAGTTGAAGTGTAGCGTGTACTGCCCCGTTTCTTCCGTCCAGCTCGTGTCTGTGAGGTGGTGCGTGTCGGGGAGGTCATTGGTCTTTTCACCTTTGCATGAGGGAAGGGAAGCTAGGGTAAGTAGCCCTAGGAGTAGGGCAGAGAATGATGCTTTGCGCAGTAGCATACTCAGTTGTTATTTAGTGGATGAATGAATACATCTATTGCGGAGGGAGCTTATCACCATGCCGTAAGGGCCTAATGTATAGTCCTCTCCCTACCGAATGCAAAGGAACAAGGAAATGCTAGGTCGTACAATCATCATATTTGGGTATTTTTCGCCTGCCTCTTCCCTATCTATGGTGATGAATAGGAGGGGGCTAGGTGCTTGGTCAAGTGCCTCATCTAGGACAAGAAGGGACGAAGGGAGTCAGTTCTTCGGTCTACCTAAAGCTATGGAGCCCAGGTAGACCAACACAACAAAAGTATAGGTAGAATGGGAGGTGAAGATAGGGTGGATAGCCGGTAATTCGTTTAGTCTTGGTACATTTGCGGTACACTAAGTGTGCATGCTGTACAACTTAAGACATATAATATATGGACTACAGAATCGAAAAGGACACCCTTGGCGAAGTCAAGGTACCCGCTGACAAGCTTTGGGGAGCACAGACAGAACGCTCTCGTAACAACTTCAAGATCGGTCGGCCAGCCTCTATGCCTCTGGACGTAATCCGTGGCTTTGCTTACCTCAAGAAGGGGGCAGCCTATGCTAACCACGAGCTCGGGGTACTCCCCGTAGAGAAGCGTGACCTCATCGCTGCTGTCTGTGATGAGATCCTCGCAGGGAAGCTGGATGACCAGTTCCCACTCGTTATCTGGCAGACGGGCTCGGGGACGCAGAGCAACATGAACGTGAACGAGGTCATCGCCAACCGTGCACACCAGCTAGCAGGGAAGGTGATCGGGGAAGGAGAAAAGACCCTACTCCCTAACGATGATGTCAATAAGTCTCAGTCCTCCAATGATACTTTCCCCACGGGGATGCATATCGCCTGCTACAAGAAGGTCGTGGAGGTAACCCTCCCAGGGCTTCGCCAGCTACATCAGGCACTTGACCGCAAGGCCAAGGAAATGGCAGACGTCGTGAAGATCGGTCGTACGCACCTCATGGATGCTACACCCCTCACCCTAGGTCAGGAGTTCAGTGGCTATGCTGCTCAGCTCGAGCATGGCATCAAGGCCATTGAGAACACCCTCCCACACCTAGCAGAGCTAGCCCTCGGCGGTACAGCGGTCGGTACGGGTCTCAATACCCCTAAGGGCTATGATGTCGTGGTCGCACGTCATATCGCAGAGTTCACAGGCCTACCCTTCGTCACGGCTAAGAACAAGTTCGAGGCACTCGCAGCCCACGATGCCATCGTAGAGAGCCATGGCGCCCTGAAGCAGGTAGCAGTAGCCCTGAATAAGATCGCAAACGATATCCGCCTCCTCGCCTCTGGCCCTCGTAGCGGTATCGGTGAGATCATCATCCCCGCCAACGAGCCCGGCTCCTCCATCATGCCCGGCAAGGTGAACCCCACACAGTGCGAGGCTATGACGATGGTCTGTGCTCAGGTCGCAGGGAACGATACGACGATCTCTGTGGCTGGAATGCAGGGACACTTCGAGCTCAACGTCTTCAAGCCTGTCATGGCTGCCAACTTCCTAGAGAGTGCACAGCTCCTAGGTGATGCCGCAGTCTCCTTCGATATCCACTGCGTATCAGGTGTAGAGCCTAACCACCCCCGCATCAAGGAGCTACTCAATAACTCCCTCATGCTCGTCACGGCACTCAATACCCATATCGGCTACTACAAGGCCGCTGAGATCGCCAATGCTGCTCACCGCAACGGCACAACGCTCAAGGAAGAAGCTCTTCGTCTAGGCTACGTCAGCGAGGAAGACTTCGACAAGTGGGTACGTCCAGAGGATATGGTTCATCCTCTCGACTAAGGGTTACCCTAGACAAAAAGAGGAGCCTGTACCCCCGTGGGATACAGGCTCCTTTACTTTTCTATGACCTCGAGTATAGTGAGGGGATATTGCCCTTACTGCTCGAGCTGTAGGCTGAGCTCCTCCCATCGGGAGAGGACAGTCTCTTGCTCTTCCTTGAGCTGACGATAGCGGTCAAAGAGAGCCTGGTCTGTGGCATGCTCTGGTAGGACGAGCTTAGCCTCTAGCTCCTGTAGCTCGGTATCAATCACCTCACTTCGATCCTCAGTAGAGCGTAGCTCTCGCTCTAGGGCTCTGCGCTCCTTGGCCGCCTCCTTCTGTCGCTGGTAGTCTTCTGCCCCAGTCGTGCTACTGGTGGGCTTGACCTCACTAGATGATGCTCCTGCACGGGGAGTGCTTGGGGTGGTATTGTCCTCTCGATCGCGCTTCTCTAGCCAGTCGTAGATCCCGCCTATATGCTCCGTGACCTTGCCTGAGCGGAACTCGTAGACACGGGATACTAGACCATCAAGGAACACTCGGTCGTGCGAGACAATAATCACCGTACCAGAGAAGCGGAGGATAGCCTCCTTGAGGACTTCCTTGGAGCGGATATCTAGGTGGTTCGTGGGTTCGTCTAGGATGAGTAGGTTGGCAGGGCGTAGTAGGAGCTTGATGAGGGCTACTCGTCCCCGCTCCCCTCCGCTTAGTACGGATACCTTCTTCTCAGACTCCTCTCCACCGAACATAAAGGCTCCCAGTAGGTCGTTGATCCTAGTCCTGATCTCACCCTGAGCCTCTCTATCGATCGTCTCGTAGACGGTGTAATCACCATTGAGCTCTTGGCTCTGAGTTTGGGCGAAGTAGCCCACCTCTACATTGTGCCCTAAGCGTAGAGTGCCCGTATAGTCCGAGATCTCTCCCATGATACACTTGATGAGGGTGGACTTACCCGATCCGTTCTTCCCTACGAAGGCTACTTTCTCACCCCGCTCAATGGTCATATTCGCGTCTGAGAAGACGGTATGTGCCCCATAGCTCTTGGTGAGCCCCTCGATGATCACGGGGTAAGCTCCCGAGGTAATCGCTGGGAGGAAAGAGAAGTGCATCGCCTTGCGGTCAATGTCCTCGATCTGGATACGCTCTACCTTGGCCAGCTGCTTCAGTCGGCTCTGTACCTGCACGGCCTTGGTGGCCTTGTAGCGGAAGCGCTCGATGAAGTCCTCGGTAGCTTGTAGCTCCTTCTGCTGGTTCTCGTAGGCACGCCTCTGCTGCTCTAGTCGCTCCTCTCTGAGGGTGAGGTAATGGCTGTAGTTCGTCTTGTAGTCGTAGAGCCTACCTAGCTCTATCTCCAGAGTCCTATTGGTCGTAGCGTCAATGAAGGCTCGGTCGTGCGAGATGAGTACAAGGGCGGATGAACCAGAGGCGATGAATCGCTCAAGCCAACGGATTGACTCGATGTCCAAGTGGTTTGTCGGCTCGTCCAAGAGGAGGACATCAGGACGCTGCAGCAGTATCTTGGCTAGCTCAATACGCATACGCCATCCCCCCGAGAACTCACTAGTGGGACGCTCAAAGTCTGTACGCTCAAAGCCCAGTCCGAGTAGTGTACGCTCGATGTCCGCCTGTATGCTACCACTAGACTGCATCAGCAGGAGGTCGGAGCGCTGAGCATGTCGCTCGATGAGCTCCATATATTCGTCACTTTCGTAGTCGGTACGTGTTGCCATCTCTTGGGCTAGACGCTCCACCTCCTGCTCCAGCTCTGTGATGTGGTTGAAGACCTGCTGACATTCAGCGAGGACTGTCCGCTCATCACTCATCTGCATGACCTGCGGTAGGTAACCTATGCGTATGTCCTTAGGACGAGAGATAGAGCCCTCTGTAGGCTCGTCTATCCCAGCTAGGAGCTTCAGAAGGGTAGACTTCCCTGCTCCATTCTTCCCCACTAGGGCTATACGCTCCTTGGCAGAGATGACGAAGGATATATCCTCGAAGAGGGGCTTAGCCCCGAAGTATACTGAGACGTTATTGGCGCTAATCATTATGGAGTGGTGATGGGGGCAGATGTGTGGGTGGGGAAGGCGGTAGATGGCTTAGGTAGGGTTGCCTCCCCCGGGATCAGGACCTCCTCAACCACGATGATTGGGCGTCCCGGTAAGAGTGCTGCGATGAGCTGCTGGAGCTGCCCCCGAGCCTCTAGTTTCGCCTGGGGTAGGAAGCGTGGATCACCGTCAATATCAGCATGTGCCTGAGAGAGGATCTTGGTCTCTAGTTCTTGGGTAGCCGTCCGGTCAGAGGTGGGCTCGGGATGGATACCGAAGATGGACTTAGCCATATAGTAGTACTTGATCGAGTGCGTGCCATTAGGCCTACGCCCTAGCTCCACCTGAGGCATCGGGAGGGAGACATAGAGTGTATCGCCCTGCCCCTGCTGGATGTGGAGTCGCTCTAGGTCGAACTTGACGTAGGCTACTAGGTCAGCTACGCCCTCGGCCATATAGGAGCCCGAATAGGCCTTGACGGACTGACGGTAGGTAATCTCCTGGGTGATGAGCCGTAGCCGCTGGGTGATCTTGGCTTGTAGCTCTACGGGGGTGATCTGAGGCTCCTTGGCCTTCTCCGCGGTGTAGGAGTGGTAGAGGTAGAGTGCTACCCCGACCAAGAGGAGGATGAGAATGAGGATCAGCAGGAGTGTACGGAGTGCTTTCATCACTTAGTCTTGGAGGTTGGGGTGAAGGAGGGATTGCGGGTACTCTCGGCCTCATCGCTAGGTGAGAGGGTGACTCGGATACGTACCCCGAGCTGCTGCATCATCTCAGAGAGCTTGCTCTCTGCTGCAGCGCGGGCATCAGCCAGGAGTTGAGGGCGTACCTGTTGGAGAGCATCGTCGAGGATCTTGTTTACCTTGGTACGCTGTCGCTGTAGGAGCTCCTCGATCTCGTTCTCCGTGAGGCGCGAACGCATCGGGTCTGCCTCCTTACTCACGGCACGGTGCATGGACTCTAGTTCCCTCGTGACTTCTATGGGTGGGAGGACAAGGTCGATAACGCTATCGTTGCGCTGTCGGATCATCTGCTCAGTGAGCAGCCTAAGGTCGCAGTAGGCCGAGGCTTGGCTAACAATCTCTACCTTGGTCTCTCTGCTCCCAAGGAGACGCTTCCAGCCGAGAAACCCGTCTTGCCTTGGGTCTAAGGCAAGGGTCGTACGTAGTTCGCTTGTGGCCAGCTCTAGGCGTGAGAGGCTCTGGGCTTGCGTGAGTAGGACTTGTACAGGGGGAGTCTCCTGCTCTTTCTTTCCTCCGCTACAGGAGCAGAGGAGGCCGAGGAGGATAAGGAATAGTCCCGACACACGGCGGATGAGAGTGTCTATTATATACATGATGAGTATGGTGTTACGGGGGATACTCTCTACTTGTGTGGCGGGCAGTCCTCGTCATGTGGGCGCTCCTTGAGCTCTCTCTGTAGCCTCTGGTGGTAGGGCTCTACAGGGACATTACGCTTGAGGATTAGGCGGAGCGAGCGGTCGTAGGTGACGTAGTTCCATATCCAGTTCAGCAGGACGACGACCTTATTACGGACAGAGAGGATCGAGCGAAGGTGGACTACGAGCCAAAGTACCCAGGCTGTGAAGCCTCCCCACTTAGCCTTACCTATCTCGGCCACGGCACGGTTACGTCCGATCGTAGCCATAGAGCCAAGGTCTCGGTAGCGGAAGGGGGACTCGGGCTGGTTCTGTAGACGAGCCTTGAGGTTGTGGGCTAGGAACTTGGCCTGCTGTAGTGCTACCTGAGCCAGCTGTGGGTGTCCGTTCGGATACTTGGGATCTGCAGTCATGAGACTCTGGTCCCCGATAGCAAAGATGTTTGTCAGCCCGAGCACCTGGCTATGCTCATCTACTAGGATACGCCTGCCCCGACCGAGTGTCTCTGCGCTGATCCCTTCGATCGTGTTGGCGACGATACCACTGACCCAGATGACAGTACGAGTCTGCATCTCTGTCCCATCACTTAGGGTAAGGGTCTTCCCATCATAGCCCGAGACCATCGTACCTGTATGGATCTCTACTCCGAGCTCAGCGAGTCCCCGAGCCGCTGTCTCAGAGCTCTTCTCACTCATCGCCTGTAGGAGTCGTGGCGAGGCATCCAGGAGATGTATGCGGAAGAGCGAAGAGTCGAGATAAGGATAGTCCTTGGGCAGTACGTACCGCTTCATCTCTGCGAGTGCCCCTGCGATCTCTACCCCTGAGGGGCCGCCCCCGACGATCGCTACCGTGAGGAGTGCGTCACGCCGTGCCTCATCGTCAGAGACCAAGGCCTTCTCAATGTTTTGTAAGAGGATATTGCGTAGGTTGATGGCCTCATAGAGGGTCTTCATCGGGAGGCTATGGCGTGCGACCTCCTCGTTACCGAAGAAGTTGGTCGTCCCGCCACAGGCTAGTACGAGATAGTCATAGGGTACCTCACCTACAGAGGTGATGAGGACACTACGAAGAGTGTCTACACCCTCTACCTCGGCCATGCGAAAGAGGAAGTTCTTTTTCTTACGGAAGGCTGAACGGAAGGGGAAGGCGATGGAGCTCGGCTCTAGCCCCGAGGAGGCTACTTGATAGATCAGCGGGGGGAACTGATGATAGTTATGATGGTCAATGAGTACGACTTGGAAGAGGTCACTATCTAGGCTCTGTGCGAGCTTGAGCCCACCGAAGCCTCCACCTGCTATCACTACCCTGGGGAGCGAAGACTGAGGAATATTGATACTCATAGTGCGCTATACTTTATTATGAGATGAACTTAAAATATACACTAAAACAATTCAATGCCCGTATAATGTTTCGTCCGCAGACTATATCTTCTCCCCCTGCTAAAGACTCAAGGACTGAGCTTCTCCTAGGCGAGAGGATAGGGCTATACCCGTGACCTCTCCCCCTTGTTAGACCCAGAGGAGAACGTACGACCTCTCGCGGATATTCCGCTGATATTTTGCCGTGTCGTAGATCGTTGGTAGATTTGCTCTATCAATCATTGAATAAGCAGTTTCCTAAGTGAAAGACCTATCCCTATCCCGAGACCCAGAGTCTCCTCCCTCCACCGTATCACATAGGCTCTAGTAAGCCCTAGTCTACTCCCTGTCCTCCTGAGGGCTCTTCCCCCTCTCGTATATCCCTCTCATACCACACACACAAGACCATGCGTCTATCTACCTATCTACTCTGCCTCCTACTATCTGTAGGCCTCCCCCTCAGAGCTCAGATCTGGGAACCCGATCTCGGAGGTGAAGGTATTGAGCCCCCGGCCCCGACGTGGCGACTAGATCGTAGCCACTTTCGCCTCCAAGGTGGAGCTATTCAGCTCCACGCTCCTATCCCTAAGTCTCGTGGACTGAGCGTCCTCTCTACCTCTACGGTCTTGCCTCGGTCTCCTCGCTTTGAGGGGAGACTACGTTGGCAGGTACCCCCCTCCTCGGCGAACTGTAGCTATGTCCTATTATGCTGCCTCTCCCAGCAGGGAGATACCTACGACTATGTAGCACTCTCCATCGGTGGCATGCACTATGGTGTTGCCCTCGTCACCCTCTCCTTGAGACTCAGAGCAGAGGGGAGCTCACCCCAGATTAGCTATCATGAGACTAAGACCCTCATTGAGGAGGAAGGGGATGCCTCGGCTCATGTCTCCTGCCTAGACTATCGGGTGGATTATCATGAGGGGGTGGGCTGGAGACTTGAGGTGGCTTTCCCCACCAAGGAGGGTCAACGGCTACTCGTCGGGACAAATAAGGAATTCCAGCCCACATTCGAGCCTAAGAACTCGCTTGCTTGGGTCTGCCAATATTCAAAGAAGAATAACGAGGCCTGGCAACTCAGCCAGCTACGTATCTCCTCTGCCCTCACGGGGGAAAAAGATCCTCCGAAACCCCAACCCCAACCTCGCCCCGAGCCTCAGCCCAACCCTGATCCCCCCGCCACTCCTGATCCGAAGCCTACACCGTCTATAGATACCCGTGCGGGGCATCATGTGATCCTCTCTGAGATCATGCCTCACCCCCAGAAGGAAGGAGCAGAGTACATAGAGCTACATAACCCTACAGACGAGCCCCTAGCTCTCTCTCCCTACCGGCTCGTCGTAGGACGGGATGCCGAGACGGTCTCGGTCATCTCGCTTCCCGACGTCTCACTCCTCCCGCACACGTTCGTCGTCCTTACGAGTAATCCCTCCTCTCTGATGGCTCTCTATGACCTCCCCGCTCAGGGGGTACTCGAGGTCGCTCTTCCCCGCCTACCTGATCGAGCCGGTGTGGCTGGTCTAATCGATGCCAAGGGGCAGACGATCGATGCTGGTAGCTACGATACCGCACGTCTACCCCGTGGGATGAAGTCCAAGGCTGGGATAGCCTGGGAGCGTGTCGATCCCCTACATGACGACGAGGGTGCTACCAACTGGCTACCGGCACGTGTCACTCAGAACTATGCAACACCAGGGCGAGCTAATTCGCTCTGGGGCAAAGGCCCCGCAACACGAGACCCCAAGGCCTCCAATCCTAACTCCTCTACTACGCAGAGCCCAACGACCCCTGCAGAGCTCCTACAGGAGCTTCGAGCCCTCTCCGATCGGCAGATCACATGGCGGATCTATGATCTGATGGGGCGGCTCGTAGCGCAGCAGGATGAGGGGAGTCATCCGTCCAACCTGATCTCACTGCTGGAGCACCCCGAGCCGAGCCTAGAGGGCCTCCTCGGGGTACGCCGAGGGCTTCTCCTCCTCGTAGTAACCCTCTCCACGCCCAATATATCTAGGGAGCAGCGTACGATCAAGCTTTACCGCCCCTGAGTGACCCCCATTTGAGGAGCCCCCTAGAGTATCCCATTGAGTACGTATAGCCTCGCATTGGGGTGCTACGGAGCTACAGTACGAGGGTAGGTGTCCTTAGCGAAGGCGAGGATATCCATCGTAGGAGACTAGACAGAGGGAGCGGAGCACGGTTGTATGGCGTGGAGTATTGGAGTGTGGTTGTATAATGAGACAAGCCCCATAGGCCGAAACCTATGGGGCTTGTCTTATTTTTGCCCGATATGGGGTGAGAGGGATAGAGATGCTACTTCAGGGTGCCGAGCTCGCGCCCGACCTTGATGAAGGCCTCAATAGCCTTGTCGAGGTGGTGGCGTTCGTGTGCAGCGGAGAGCTGTACCCGTATACGTGCTTGCCCCTTCGGGACGACAGGGTAGTAGAAGCCTGTGACGTATATTCCTTCATCTAGGAGACGTGCTGCATACTCCTGAGAGAGCTTAGCGTCGTAGAGCATTACGGCACAGATGGCAGACTGGGTAGGCTTGATGTCGAAGCCTGCTGCGAGCATCTTGTCTCTGAAGTAGACGACGTTCTCCATGAGCTTGGTATGTAGGGCATCGCTCTCCTCGAGCATCTTGAAGACCTCTAGCCCTGCACCTACTACAGCTGGTGGGATGGAGTTGCTGAAGAGATAAGGACGAGAGCGCTGACGTAGCATATCGATTACCTCCTTAGGCCCAGTGGTGAAGCCTCCGATAGCACCGCCGAAGGCCTTACCCAGAGTCCCCGTATGGAGGTCGATACGTCCATAGCAATTGAACTGCTCAGCTACACCCCGTCCCGTAGCTCCGACGACACCTGCGGAGTGGCATTCGTCTACCATGACGAGGGCATCATACTTATCGGCAAGATCACAGATCTTATCCATAGGAGCTACGTTACCGTCCATAGAGAAGACCCCATCGGTGACGATGATACGGAAGCGTGCGGACTGAGCCTCCTGGAGTACACGCTCTAGGTCTTCCATATTGGCATTCTCATAGCGGTAGCGCTGAGCCTTGCATAGGCGCACACCATCGATGATGGAGGCGTGGTTCAGAGCATCGCTGATGATAGCATCCTCAGGGCCAAATAGAGGCTCGAAGATACCGCCATTGGCATCGAAGCAAGCTGCATAGAGGATCGTATCCTCGGTGTGGAAGTAGCGAGCGATGGCCTGCTCCAGCTCCTTGTGGATGTCCTGAGTGCCACAAATGAAGCGCACGGAGCTCATGCCGAAGCCATGGCTATCCATAGCAGCCTTGGCAGCCTGTATGAGGCGAGGGTGATCGGATAGGCCAAGGTAGTTGTTGGCGCAGAAGTTGATGACCTCCTGTCCTGTGCTGATCTTGATGTCTGCACTCTGCGGGGTGATGATGATACGTTCTCTCTTGTAGAGCCCCGCTTCATCGATGGCTTTCAGTTCCTCGGAGAGGTACTTCTTCATGCCTTTGAACATAATCTTAGACGTAATATGTATGTGTGTTAGACAGAGAGAGGGTAGCTCCCATGGTGGGAGCTACCCTCGTGAATACTTGTTTAGTGGTCTCTGGTATCCTCCTCTGCTTCGCCAAAGGACGTGATACCGGCAGAGACAAGGATATTATACCAGGTGAAGAGCTTCTTGATGTCGGATGTATAGACTCGGTCTCGATCATAGGAGGGGAGTATCTCTGCGAAGACAGACCGTAGGGCATCACCATCCTTGAGTAGGTCGTCGGTGAACGGCGCCCCAGACTGTCTCTGGTGGACACGTGTGAGGACCTCTGAGAGGGCGATATCCTCAGCGTCAGTGAACATCGATATATCTCCGAGGGACACGACGCAATCCTTGGGATGGATGGGGATACGCTGCCCTGTCTGGAGTGATTCGACGATGAGGTTATTCTTCCCCTGTGATAGGAGGCGGTAGAGTCCTGGCTTGCCAGAGACGGAGAGAATGGTCTTCAACATAACTAGATCGTTGTCTATTCTGATTTATCTTGGTGCAAATGTATATAATCTCGCGCAATCTCGGTGAGGATGTCATCGATCTGCTCCTCTAGGTCATGCGGTGGCTCATTGTAGATTGTGTAGTCGCAGCGTCGTATCATCTCCTGCTGAGGTAGCTGATGAGCCATCCGAGAGCGTATGGCCTCCTGGGGGACACCATCGCGCTGCATCGCTCGCTCTAGTCGAAGCGTGTCGGAGGCTACCACGGCGATACTATAGTCTGCGTAGGCCTCTAGCCCAGCATCTAGGAGGAGGGCACTCTCTAGGGCACATAGGCGCATATCCTCGGTGAGGAGCCCCTCCCGCCAGTGTAGGAAGTCTCGTCGCACAGCAGGGTGAACCAAGGCATTCACCTTCGCCAAAGCCTCTCGGTCACCAAAGATAATCTTAGCTAGGGCCTGGCGATCCAGTCTCCCGTCAGCCGTCCCATAGAGCTGACTGCCGAAGAGCTGTATGAGCTCCTGCCGTAGAGTGCTATCCTCGTCATAGAGTGCTTTGGCACGGCTATCGGTATCGTATACAGGTATCCCTCGCTCGGATAGGAGACTGGCTACGTAGCTCTTGCCACTGCCTATCCCCCCTGTGATCCCTAGGGTGAGGATCTTGGGCTCCACCATATTTACTCTATTATATGCCTACGTCGTTACTTAGCTCTTGGGGACTTTGTGCTCCTCGATCACGTACTGTACTCGGTCGGGGGTGAGACGATAGTGCCGTAGCCAGTCGGGCTTCTTTGTTAGCTCTAGGACGAGCTCTCGCGGCGTCTCTCTTTGCTTGGTCTGCTCCTGCAGCGGATAGGATACCGTGACCTCGAAGTCCTCAGCTCGCACCTCGGTATAGCGCGAGCGGGGGAGTGTGATCTGCAGGGAGACGCTGCTGGGCAGGGGTAGGAGACTATAGCCCTCTGGTACTCCCACCACGGATACGGGTAGGGTGAAGGTCTGCTCTGTGAGCTGCTCTACAGGGAGATGGGCTTGTACGCGACTGAGCGAGGCATACACTCCCTCAGGGAGGTCGAGCTTGACCTTGGTCGTCGTCGTCGCCTCTAGGAGCTGCTCCTCGAAGGGGGCTGTACGTATCGTATGGATCGTGTCAAGCACCTTGGCTGGGGCAAAGATCGTCACCTCTGAGGGGGTCAGCTCTACCTCGCCGAGAGAATAGCCCTGAGCGACGAGGGGGAGACGGCCTAGCGTGATGGAGACGACCTTGCGAGCCCTACGATAGGCCACCACATCTACTGAGGTAGGCGTGATGGCTGTGATGCGAGCCGAGGTAGAGAGGCGCTTGCGCACCTCCTGACTGAGGACCGTGCTACTGAGGGTGAAGCCCTCGTTACCATCCTGCTGTCGCTTGAGCTTCAGTCGGATGGGCGTCGTCCCTTGGATTGAGTACTCTAGGATGTTCGCACCTTCATCCTCTAGGCTCACCTCGATGAACTCAGGCGGATGCCCCTGGAGGCCTATCTCTGGGGGAATAGAGTCGTAGACGACTGGGATATGTAGTACGTAGGGGAAGCGCATCTGGAGGCTCTGGATGAACCAAAAGATAGCAGAGAGGAAGACGAAGAAGAGGAAGGTCAAGACCTGTCCTGTCCTCTTTTTCTTTAGGTCTGGGGCTAGGCTATCCGTCTTTTGCCCCTTGCGCCTCTTGATGCTCTTGAGATCCAGTTGCATAGCTTACTGATGATTGGGGGAGAGAGTCAGCGTGCTCTCTGAGTCTAGTAGGAGACAGAGAGGCTATCCCTCAGAGTACATGGCTCCGAGACGACAGCCTCTCTGTAGTATATGTATCGGGGGAAGCTCTACTTCTGTCCTTGATCGTCCGCAGCGGGGAAGACAGAGCCCTTATCTACTCGGACTCGTACTCCATCGGCGATCTCGACGACGAACTCCTTCTCCTTGATATCACGGATGACCCCAAAGAGTCCTCCTGAGGTGACGATGCGGTCGCCTGTCGTCAGAGCTTCTCGCTTCTGCTGTATTTCCTTCTGTCGCTTCTGCTGAGGACGGATCATGAAGAGCCAGAAGATGAGTATCACGGCTGCCATCATGATGATCGATGTCCATCCACTACCGCCCTGAGATGCTTGTGCTTGGAGGAGGATTGTTTCCATTACTTCTAATCGTTATTATTGGTTAGTATGATTGTTATGGTCTCTTCTTTACTGCTTGAGGATCTTCCCTTCCTCTCGGAACTTCCTAGCCATAGCGTCTAGGATCCCGTTGACGAAGGAAGCACTATGAGCCGTGGAGTAGTGCTTGGCCAGCTCCACATACTCATTGATCGTGATGTGCGTCGGGATACCGGGGAAGTGTAGGAACTCAGTGACCCCAAGCCTCAGTAGGAGCGCATCGATGTCAGCTAGTCGCTCGCTACTCCATCCCTCGGTCAAGACGGGCTCGATGAGCTGTAGGTACTCCTCTTGCTTGAGGAGCACCTGCCGTAGCAGATGTCGGGCGAAGGTCTCATCTTCGCTGTCTCGGAACATGGGCAAGAGCTGATCATCGATTGGGAGCTCCTGAGTGGCCTTGCGTATGGACTTCTCGACAAAGTCCTTGACGATCTCCACGGGCCCGTTCTCGAATCGAGAGGCCTGGTACCCCCCCTGCTCCTTGGCGCTGGTGATGACCTGTAGGATCTGCTCTTCCTCGCTGGAGGGACGCTCCTCGCACTCGATCTTCTCTAGCACCTGGAGGTCATCCTCCCAGTAGAGCGAGTGCTGCTCGAGCCACTCGTTGAGGTGCTCATCCTGAGTGAAGAGCTGGTGAAAGACATCTGCCCAGAAGGCCTGATCACGTTCATAGCTCGTCTCCCGATCGCTCAGGTAGGCTTCATAGAGCTCTGAGTCCTCTATGAGGCGGATGAGATGGCGGAGCAATGCCTCATCCTCCTCCCAGCGTAGACCGAACTGATCGTACCACTGCTGGAGCTTCTCCGATGAGGCAAGCTGGCGAGCCAACTGGTTCTCTACGAGACGAAGGTTGGGGGTACGCTCCTGGTGTGTGGCTAGGTGCTTCCTCCGACGGATCTCCAATACCTCCTGGTAGAAGTCTGTCAGCGAAGGGATGAGCTGGAGTAGGTAGAGATAGAGGTCGTAGGTGCGCTCTAGGCTGAGCTGCAGATCTTGCTCTGCCGCCGTTAGCCTTAGCTCTCCCCGATGTAGGTGAGTGTAGGCCGTCTGTAGCACGCGGGTGCGTATAAGTACTCTATTGATCATAATTCAGTAGTCACATATGCTCCAGATAGGCTCAGCGAAGTCTATGCCAGCATACGGAAGATACTGTATATCCACTAGCCAAAGATCGCTGATAAGCTACAGAGCACACAAAGATACAATGATTTGAGAAATAACGCTCACGGGGTACTTACCCTTCCATACCTAGTCCCCCAAGGATCGTCACAAACCCCCTTCCTAATGCACTATATCTCTGCTACTCTGATGCGATACAGGAGTGTATGCGGAGCATACCTCCGTCCTCTCACCGAGAGCATCCCTATATCCATACAGAGTCCTTCTGACCTATACCCTCATATCCATAGACGTATCCTCGGGATACCCATGATGTTGGATCTCTGTCCTGCCTCATCTGGGCATAATACCAGAGGGTGTGGAGGTGGAATAGCTGGAGCTAGTACTTCCCCATAGGCGATAGGATCGTCACATGATCCTTCGTCGTAGGCTCCACTGTCTAGTGTCCTCGATATGTTACTTCGTGCCGAAGGGAGCCACCGTCGTACCTCTGGGGTGACTAGACGTTATCCCCGAGGTTAAGCCAAGGAGAGTGCTCTATAGAGGATATACCTAGAGCGGTGTAGTGTACACGTGGGTACACTGTTGTATACACGCGGGCACACTATAGTGTACACACGTGTACACCTTTCACTCCTAGATAGTAGATGTATGTTAGTTGTGTATATAGCTAGGATACAGATGCTCCTATTCGGGGATGTGTACTCTCGAGCCTGCTGTCCCCATTCTCTAGTGCTCTCGCATCGGTTCTGACTCCGTCGCTGCAGTCAGGGTGCACCCGCCTATAGAGGGGACTCCCTGGGATAGCTTTCACCTCTCGGGACAATACCCAAACGAAGAGCCCCGGGGTACAGAGCCAGGAGAGAATATCCTGAACGCTCTGCCCCCGGGGCTCTGTGGTCTCCTCTCACACTAGAGAGGGGTAGACTCTATGTCTGGTCGTCCTATAGCTTAGCGTAGGTATAGGCAAAGGTCTGCTGTACCATTATCTGATCGACACTCCCTGGTGTAGACCTCGTGACGATGAGCTTCTGAGGATTACCCTTCTCATCAAGCTCTGAGTAGGCATAGGTGTCAGTGGATCCGCTACTGACGCCCCCTGCACTGAAGGTATACCTCGCCCTCGAGATGTCTCCCCGCTGGTTATACTCAGTGTACGTGACTTGTCGGGAGACTTCGTTGTAGCGGTCTGTTGGCTTACCTTCATTGTCAAACTCTGGGAGGTACTGGATGTGGGTAAGTTCTATCGTCCGGCCTTTGTCATCATAGCGATACTCATTCCTCATGCTTGGGGTCTTGGCCCCAGCTGCATAGTCCTCCTCGATCTCCTTACCATCCTGATAGAGGTACTTCTTGCTCTGGGAGAGGGTTGTCCTGCCTTGGAAGATTTGATACCGCTTCATGATAGACTTGCGCCCCCCGACCCAGGTATACTCCTCGTATCCTTTGGGGTCAAGGTTGCCATTCAGATCGATTTCGAAGTCCTCCTTCTTGAGAAGTTGGGAGCCTTGGTAGGAATAGGTGGTCGCCCCCACCCGACGATAGGAGCCTGTACCTCCATCATAGAAGCTTTCTACCTTGGTGAGCTGAGCGCCCTGATAGGTGTAGATGTTGTACTGGCTATTGACGAGCTCTTTCTTGTCTCTGTCGTAGTACTGGTCTTGCTGCTTGATGACTTGCCCTTGGCTATTGTAGGCGAGGATTACCCCACTAGTAGGGACTAATTGATCGTTGTAGCTGACTATACGCTTCGACTGGATGTACTCCGTAGGTGAGGGAGGCGGTGGGGGCGTAGGTGGGGTAGGTGGCTCTTTGCCCCTAGAGCTACAGCCGGAGAGAGCCCCCATGACGAGGAGCCCCAGTAGGGCTAATGAGATTGTCTTCATTGTCTTCGGGGATATGGGGTGTTACTTAGCATAGGTGTACTCGATCGTGACCTCACGGGTCTGGATACGATCCTTGTTGGTATCGAAGGTATCCTTGATCTGGTACTTCGTTGGATTGCCCTTTTTGTCGGGAGCGAGATAGGTGTACTCTGTCGTACGCACATGGGTCTCTGTACCACCAGTCGGCTGATTGGTACATACGACCTTTGCGATGTCACCACGCTCGTTGTAGGTCGTGACATACTTCGTGATCGTTGCATCCTCGTAGCGTAAGATCTTCGTCCCGTCATTGGGGTCTGGGATCGCACTCCTCAGGACATCGAGCATCTCGATGACACGCCCCTGAGCGTCGTAGCGGAAGGCTTTTCGTTCGCTGTAGGAATTGGGGACGAGTAGGGGGTATGTATCTTGGTACTCGTACCCATCCTTGTAGCTATACTTGATGGTATACCGTAGCGAGGTCTTTCCTCCACTGGAGCTATGGAAGGCTTGGGTAGCCTTCTTGCCATCGACCCAGGTATAGACGGAGTAGTTGTAGACCTCTCGTTTCCCTTGGTGTATGCCATAGCTCTCCTCTTTCTGGAGCTGATCTTTCGCATCGTACTCGTAGCTGATCCCACCACTTTCCTTCTTGGTCGCTTCATCGACGTGGGTTATCTTCGTCAGTTTACCGGTGGCGGAGTAAGCATAGTAGGCTCGACTATCGACGACGAATTTGTCTCCAGCCTCCCAGTCGGATCGGTATTCCTCGATGAGCTTCCCGAAGGCATCATAGATACTCGTTGTCTTGAAGCTCTGAGTCTGATCCGTGAAGAGCTCAGTGACGACCTTCTTCTGGAGGTATTCTTTCTGGGGGGTAGGAGTGGGTTCGGGGCCTTCTCCTCTCTTGGAGCGACAGCTCCATAGGGTGGATAGGGTGAGTGTGGCTAGTCCTAGGGTAAGGATTGATAGCTTTTTCATACGTGTTCGTTGTTTAAGGGGGTGAGAACTAAGTAGGGGGGGAGGACACCAACTAGTGGTGTGTTTTAGACGTTTTGTGATGCGTTTGGGACTGCAATATACAAATAATCGTAATAATTAGCCCCTCCCTATCACACTCCTCAGTAGGTATGGACGTAGCATGAGTAGACCCTCCCCGGGTCTCTTCCCATAGAAATAGCGAAGCCCCCACAATCCCCTAAAAAGGGGATTGTGGGGGCTTCGCTTGGGGTGAGCTATCTGCTAGATGATAGAGTTCTGCTTTGTGAACTCTACGATCTCATCTATGTAGCCAAAGGCGAGACCCGTCACGGTGTCTGCACAGCCATAGTAGACGGCGATACGCCCAGTCTCTGCATCATGTAGGGCAGCGCAGGGGAAGGTCACATTGGGGACGTCACCCATGCACTCGTAGGGCTCCCGAGGAGAGATTAGGTAGGGCCCAGAGCGATACTTTACCCTCCAGGGCTCATCGAGGTCAAGGAGAGCAGAGCCGAAGGCATAGACGAAGCCATTGCATGAGGCCAGTACTCCATGATAGATCAGGAGCCATCCCTCACTAGTCTCGATGGGGATAGGCCCAGCACCGATCTTGGTGCACTGCCAGGCGCTGTCCTCGAAGGGGGCTGGGGACATGACGTGGCGATGACGTCCCCAGAACTCTAGGTCGGGAGATTCGCTATAGAAGATATCGCCGAAGGGAGTATGCCCATTGTCGCTTGGGCGAGAGAGCATAGCGAACTTCCCATGGAACTTGCGGGGGAAGAGGACTCCATTGCGATTGAAGGGCAGGAAGGCATTCTCCAGCTGGTGGAATGTCTTGAAGTCAAACGTATAGGCCACACCGATCGTCGGGCCATGGTAGCCGTTGCACCACGTCACATAGTAACGATCTTCGATAAAGACGACACGGGGGTCATAGCCATAGACCCACTCCCCGATCTCCCGATCCTCGCACTCGAAGTGTAAGGGTTCGGGATTGATGTCCCAGTGAATAGCATCCTCACTGAAGCCTACGTGCAGACGCATACGTCGGTTGGTGTCATCACACCTGAAGACGCCAGCGTAGCCCTCGCCGAAGGGGACGACGGCACTATTGAATATGCTATTGGAGGTAGGTAGGAGGTCTCGTGGAATGATGGGATTGGCACTGTAGCGCCACATCACATCCTGGCAGCCACTAGGACGATCTTCCCAGGGCATATCGGGTAGGGCTTGCCCTACGATCTTGAGTTTGCTCATTAGGTTCTTATTGTGATTGATAAACGTTGTCTCTGTGCTAAGCCTCGCCCTCTCCCTCTGTATGGGCAAATGGGAGACGTAGTGCCATGATGATCGCAGGAAGGGTAGCGACCATCACGAGGATGAAGAAGGTCTCATAGCCTAGATGCTTCGCTAGCCAGCCACTAGCCATACCAGGTACGGCTACACTGAGGTTCATGAGGCTATTGGCGAAGGCATAGTGAGCCATCTGATACTTCCCGGGGGCGATCTGCTGCATCATGAAGAGCGTAATCCCTACGAAGCCAAATCCGAAGCTGAAGTACTCAAATATAATACCTGTAGCTAGCCAAGCAATCTGCTGGGGCTGGAATATAGCGAAGAGGAGATAGACCGCAAAGGGAATGTTGAAGATACAAACTAGAGAGAAGAGTACCTTCTTCAGCCCGAAGTGTGAAATGTAATATCCCGATAGGATTGAGCCCAAGATGAATGCTATCGTACCTGCAGTACCATAGATCAGACCATAGGTCTCGTTGGAGAGAGCTATCCCCCCCTTGGCTAAGTCGGCTTTGAGGAATATAGGTGCGATCTTCATCGCAAGCCCCTCTGCCAAGCGATAGAGGAAGATAAAGACGAGATAGAGCCAGATATACTTCTTTCTAAAGAAGGATACTAAGACCTCCATGAGCTCCCGTGTCGCCTCCTGAGCAGACCTCTTCGGCTTGGCTTCCTCCCGTGGGAGTATGAATAGATGATATAGGGCGAGTAGGAGCATAATCCCAGCACAGATACCCATGATCGTCATCCAGGCAGAGACGATACCCTGTTGCTTGGCCAGATAACCTGCCAGATACACTAGACCACCATTGGTGAGGATCTTAGCTAGATTATAGAAGGCTCCTTGCCAGCCTGCATACTGTCCTTGCTGAGCCTTCGTCAGTTCCTGCATATATACTCCATCACCCGCTATGTCGTGCATTGAGCCACTGATAGCGAGTACGCCCATGAGTGCTACTACATAGACGAAGAAGCTCGGGAGGGGTAGGGCAAAGCATATCGCCCCGAACATCAGGGAGGTAATGAGCTCCGTTAGGAAGATATATCTACGCTTTGTGCCGAAGAGCTCCATACAGAGGCTAAAGAGGGGCTTCAGCGACCAAGGTAGGACGAGGAGGGAAGTCCAGAAGGCTACCTTCTCCTCCTCCACTCCTAGGTCGGTGAACATGATCACCGACACTAGGGAGAGGGCTACATAGGGGAGTCCCATCCCGAAGTAGACGGAGGGGACCCAGGCTATGGGATTACGTTTAGATTGGGGAAGTGGGTAGGCGGATCTATCCATGCTGTTGCTTAGCCGCCTTCAGGGTGTTGAGCATGAGAGAGACGATCGTCATCGGACCGACACCTCCGGGGACTGGTGTGATGAATGAGGCTAGAGGAGCTACCTCTGCGAAGGCGACATCCCCCGTCAGGCGGAAGCCACTCTTGCGTGTCGCATCGGGGACGCGCGTCGTCCCGACGTCTATGATCACAGTACCTGGACGTACCATATCGGCACGTAGGAACTCGGGCACGCCGAGAGCAGCGACGATGATGTCAGCCTGTAGGCAGAGCTCCTTGATGTTCGGTGTGCGGCTATGGCATACTGTGACGGTGCAGTCTCCGGGGTTAGCCTTGTGCAGTAGGAGCTGTGCCATGGGCTTACCGACGATATTGCTTCGCCCGAGTACGACACAGTGCTTGCCTCTCGTCTCTATGTCATAGCGGCGTAGGAGCTCGATGATCCCCTGTGGGGTAGCGGAGACGAAGCAGGGGAGGCCTATGCTCATCTTCCCGACGTTGATTGGGTGGAAGCCATCGACGTCCTTGCGGGGATCGACTGCCTCGATGACCTTCTGCTCGTCGATGTGCTTAGGTAGAGGGAGCTGTACGATGAAGCCCGTGACGTCTGGGTCTTCATTTAGGCGCTTGATCTCGGCTAGTAGAGTCTCTTCGGTGACATCGTCCTCAAAGCGGATGAGTGAGGAGCGGAAGCCGACTTCTTGGCAAGTCTTGATCTTGGAGGCAACGTAGGTCTCGCTTCCACCATCATGCCCCACGAGGATGGCGACTAGGTGTGGTGCTTGCTCCCCTCGTGCGACCATGGCTGCGACTTCGGTAGCGATCTCCTCTTTGATCTGGGCTGAGGTTGCCTTACCATCGAGGAGGGTGTAGGTAGAGTTTGCCATACGATTGATGATATGTACTGACGATAGAGTTTGTAAAACTCATCAAAGATAACAAAAACTCCCGTGCCCTGCTCTTCGTATAAAGCTTTGCCACCCATGTGATAGGGAGCTGTCGTCACTAGTGTATATGTACACATCCGCCTGACCACTCTAGTCTGAGGCTCTCATGATACGCTATGAGGTAGAGAGCCCCAGCCCGCTTATCCCTAAACGAACCACAATGGAGAGGGCTCGGTGGAGCTAAGCGGGCTGGGGCTTATTAGGTAGAGGGTTTCCCTCTTAGAGGAGGTGGACCTGATGGTAGTCTCCTCTATGCCAATAGATCTATGGACTAGATGAAGGTGACGAACTCCTCGTAGGGATTACGTACCTTCTTCATTGAGCCGAGCCAGTCACGCTCGGGATCCGCATATCCTAGATAGAGTAGGGAGACGCTACGTAGTCCCTTTTCTCGTAGACCGAGGAGCTCATCTACGAGCTTAGGATCAAAGCCCCCGATGGGCGTACTATCCACCTTGAGCTCAGCGGCCTGTGCGAGTGCTAGCCCGAGTGCGATGAAGGTCTGGTTCGCTGCGTGCTGGAACTGCTCCTCCTTGCTCATCTTGCCAAAGGTCTCCTTGAGCATATCCGTATATCTCTTGAAGCGGCCACGTACGAGTCCACGCTCATCTGTCGTGAGGTCGTAGATAGCATCGATACGCTCTGGGGTGTACTCATCCCAGGCTGCGAAGACGATGACGTGCGAGCACTCTCTCATGCAGTCGGGGTTGAGGGCACCAGCTACCATCTTCTCCTTGAGGGCTTGGTCACCTACGACGATGAGGCGGAACTGCTGTAGCCCAGAGGAGGTAGGGGCTAGGCGTGCGGCCTCTACGATCTTGTGCAGATCTTCGTCACTTACCTTGCGTGTGGGATCGTATGCCTTGGTCGCATGTCGCCAGGTCAGATCATCTAGTAATGCCATATGTCTATATTGTTTATTGGGTTTGCGGATCTATCCTATTGCTCCTACAACACAGGTAGAGGGCAAAAGGTTGCTGGTAGATAGCCTATACGCTAGCTACCTACACGCTCTAGCTCACGTAGATTCTCTAGCTTCTTGCGCTGCATGAAGTCATAGATACCCTCTAGGTGCTCGACGACCTTTCCTCCCCCGAATTCATATACCTTACTGACCAGTCCATCGAGGAAGTCTCTGTCGTGCGATACGAGGATGAGTGTCCCATCGTAGTTGAGGAGAGCTTGCTTGAGGACCTCCTTAGTCTTCATATCTAGGTGGTTCGTGGGCTCGTCGAGGATCAGCAGGTTGTAGGGCTCTAGTAGGAGCTTCAGCAGGGCTAGGCGTGTACGCTCACCACCGCTGAGTACCTTGACCTTTTTAGTCGAAGCCTCGCCTCCGAACATGAATGCCCCCAGTAGATCCTTGATGCGTGTACGGATGTCTCCCTCTGCGACGCTGTCGATGACCTCGAAGACGGTGCGGGTCTCATCCTCTGCTGCTGCACTATTCTGAGCAAAGTAGCCTACACGGACATTGTGCCCGAGCTTCAGCTCGCCCTCGTGCTCGAGCTCTCCCATGATACACCGTACAAGGGTACTCTTACCCTCACCGTTCTTGCCTACGAAGGCTATCTTATCTCCACGTCCGATCATTAGATCTACGTTGGAGAAGATCCTCTTATCTGCGAAGGCCTTGCCCACAGACTGCATCTCTACGGGGTAGTTCCCAGAGCGGGGGGCTGGTGGGAAGCGTAGGCGGATCGATGAGGTATCGATCTCATCTACCTCCACACGCTCGAGCTTCTCGAGCATACGTACACGGCTCTGTACCTGATTGGTCTTTGAGTAAGTACCCTTGAAGCGCTCTATGAACTCCTCTGTCTCGGCGATGAACTTCTGCTGCTCTTCATAAGCACGTAGCTGCTGGTCTCTCCGCTCCGCTCGCAGACGCTGATACTCGGTATAGTTTACCTTGTAGTCGTAGATTCGCCCACCTGTGATCTCGATGGTACGTGTCGTGATGCGGTCTACGAAGGCTCTATCGTGGCTAATGACTACTACAGTCTGGTTGCTCTCGACGAGGAAGTCCTCCAGCCACTGGATCGACTCTATGTCTAGGTGGTTGGTCGGCTCGTCCAGCAGGAGAACGTCTGGGCGCTGGAGTAGGAGCTTAGCTAGCTCGATGCGCATACGCCATCCACCCGAGAACTCTGAGGTCTGTCGTGTGAAGTCCTCGCGTCGGAAGCCTAAGCCCAGCAGGGTCAGCTCTACGGCCTTGTCGTAGTTGATCTCTTCGATAGCGTAGTACTTCTCTCCTAGAGTGGTGACCTCCTCGATGATCGCCATGTACTCGGGGCTGTCGTAGTCTGTACGGGTAGTCAGCTCTTGGTTCAGCGCTTCCATCCGAGCCGCCATCTCATGGATGTGGCTAAAGGCCTGCTCAGCTTCCTCGAAGACGGTGCGACCATCCTCGGTCATCAGGTGCTGTGGGAGGTAGGCTACCGAGACTCCTTCGGGTACGGAGACCTTGCCCCGTGTAGCCTCACGGCTACCACTAAGGATCTTGAGTAGGGTACTCTTGCCAGCACCATTCTTGCCCATGAGGGCTATACGATCCTTCGGGTTAATGACAAAGGAGATATTAGAGAAGAGGGGAGCCCCCCCAATCTCTACGGTAAGGGAATCGACAGAAATCATCGTTGTTCAATCTTTGCTTGGATATAATCCTCCCTCACAGCCTCGCTTACACCCTACTAGGTGGTGGAACTGAGGTGCATCAAGGCTGCCGGTAGCCGATAGACCCTCTCGTATGATAGTAGAGAGGGGAGCTACTGCCCGATCTGTAGGAGGGTAAAGCCTGCTTCTCGTGGCCCGGCGTCGAAGACGTTGCGTCCATCGATCAGTAGTGGAGTCCGTACCGAGCGGCGAAGGACTTCCCACGCAGGCATTCGGAATGCCTTCCACTCCGTCACGTGGAAGATCGCATCAGCGTCTAGTGCTGAGCTATATAGGTCTGCGGCATAGTGTACCCGGTCTCCTAGCTGACGGCGAGCCTCCTCCATAGCGACAGGGTCGTAGACGGATACCTCACAGCCGGCCTCCAGGAGTGCCTCTATGAGTACGAGCGAGGGCGCCTGACGCATATCATCAGTCTCGGGCTTGAAGGCTAGCCCCCAGACGGCGACCTTGCGTCCTCTGATGTCGCCTCCGAAGTAGTGGGCGAACTTATCGAAGAGTATGTGCTTCTGCTGTTCATTCACTGCCTCCACAGCCTCCAGGATCTGCATCCGCTCACCATGCTCATGTGCCGTGCGGATGAAGGCCTGGACATCCTTGGGGAAGCAGGAGCCCCCATAGCCACACCCTGCATAGAGGAACTTGCTACCGATACGGGCGTCACTGCCCATCCCCCGGCGTACCATCGATACATTGGCTCCTACGGCCTCGCATAGCCTAGCCACCTCGTTCATGAAGCTGATGCGCGTGGCCAGCATGGCATTGGCTGCATACTTAGTCATCTCGGCAGAGGGGATGTCCATGAAGAGCACTCGGAAGTTGTTCAGCAGTATGGGCTTATAGAGCCGAGTCATCAGCTCCTTAGCTCGCTCACTCTGTACCCCGACGACGACCCGATCGGGCTTCATGAAGTCATCGATAGCATTACCCTCCTTGAGGAACTCTGGGTTGGAGGCTACATCGAAGGGTATCGAGACACCTCGCTTAGCTTGCTCCTCCTCGATCACTCGCTGGATCTGCCTCCAGGTGCCTACGGGTACGGTGCTCTTGGTCACTACGAGACAGTAGCTGGTCATAGCTGCCCCGATGGAGCGAGCGACAGCTAGTACGTGCCTGAGGTCGGCAGAGCCATCCTCGTCGGGTGGTGTACCGACAGCACTGAATATGATCTCTACGTGGGGAAGGACCTCTGCGATCGAGGTGCCGAAGTGTAGGCGTCCCGCCTCCATACCTCGGCGTACGAGGGTGTCTAACCCAGGCTCATAGATCGGGATAATGCCCTCTCGTAGCCCCTGGATCTTCGCCTCATCTACATCCACACAGTATACCTCTGCTCCGAGGTCTGCGAAGCAGGCCGCACTGACTAGACCGACGTAGCCGATCCCGACGATAGCGATACGCATACGGCTCCTTTACTTAGCGTGCTGACGTAGCTCTGCTGCGATACGCTCCATCTCGGCTTGAGGGAGCTGGAGTTTGTGCTTGAGGTCTATGTCACCCTCGCTATTGATAGGGATGAGGTGTATGTGGGCATGGTTCACCTCTAGCCCTAGGACTAGTACGGCGACCTTACGGCATGCCGTGACCTCCTGGATCTGCTGTGCGACCTTCTTGGCGAAGGTCATCATACGTCCGAGGAGCTCATCCTCTAGGTCAAAGATGTAGTCTACCTCCTGTCGGGGGACGACGAGGGTGTGTGCAGGCTGTACAGGGTTGATGTCGAGGAAGGCGTAGAATTCGCTGTCTTCGGCGACTTTGTACGAGGGGATCTCGCCCTCGATGATACGAGTGAAGAGGGTTGCCATATCGAATAAGCCTCCTAGGGCAAAGGGGGGGTTAAATAGAAATATCTAGGATCTCGAAGGTCAGTAGCCCGCCTGGGGTCTGTACCTCAGCGATGTCACCGACCTTCTTCCCTACGAGTCCCTTAGCGATAGGGGTATTGACAGAGATCTTCTTCTCCTTGAGGTTAGCCTCGGAGTCGGAGACGAGCGTGTAGGTGAGCTCAGCCGAGGTCTTGACATTGCGTATGGTGACCTTGGAGAGGATCTGGACGGTATCTGTGGAGAGGCGAGACTCGTCGATGATACGGGTGTTGGCTAGAGTAGCCTTGAGCTGGGCGATCTTACCCTCGAGCAGACCTTGAGCCTCCTTAGCTGCGTCATACTCGGCATTCTCCGAGAGGTCGCCCTTGTCACGTGCCTCAGCGATCTGACGGGAGATCTCGGGGCGATGTACCGCTTCGAGTTCGTTGATCTCAGCTACGAGCTTGTCGTAGCCTGCCTGGGTCATATAGTTGTATGCCATAATTGATGTAGGGGGAGCTGGATGCTCCTATTCTAGTTTGTTGATTTATTCGCTGTTTAGTTACAATAGCGAACCCTACTCCAGCATGCACTGTCGTAGGGTTCGCCTGCAAAGGTACAACAAATAATTGTCACAGAGCCACCCACTGAGGGTACACCTAGTCCTACTCCACTAGACTCCGGGGGAGAAGGCCACTGGGATATGTAGGGGGCGATGCTCTCCCTATCTGGGAGGAACTCTTAGGCTTGATCCCCAAGGGTAAGGGATAGGTGTTCCTTCTATATCCTGAGGCTCTTTAGCTCCACCTTGGTACTTGGATCGATTCGGTAAGACTCGCAGATCTTCTGTATCGCCTTATTATGTACCCAGGGGTGGAAGTGGAGCTGTCTCAGGTAGGGAAGCGTTTGGTCAGGGAAGCGGATATAGCACTCTGCGACCGCCCAAGCCAGTGCCATCTGTACATAGTAGTCCTCGTGCTGTACCCTAGCATAGTGGTCAAGGAGCGGGAGTAGATGATCCTTATCGATGAAGTACTGCATGGTAGCAACGACCCCAAAGCGCACTTCATACTCGCCCTTGGCATCGAAGTAGGGAAGTAGGAATGACCAAAGGCGATCCGAATGCTGGGCAACTAAGCTCTTCCCACCAGAGAACGAAAAGCAGTCGCAGACAGACCAAGAGTTGATCCGAGGTATCCAGCGAGCTACGTATCCTAGGTACTCCTCCAGGTCTCTGTGGGGGATGGCTCCTAGGACAAGTCCATGTAGGGTACGTGCCTCCATGAAGTCTTCCTTGAGTGAGGAGGCTCCACGCTCAGCCTCGGCCAGATATTCCTGCCAATTAGGGTCTTTAGCGATCATCTTGGCTAGCTTCCTGAGGTCGGGAAGGCGCAAGCCCAGCACGCCTGGGATATTGGGATGAAGACGCTCTGTGAAGGGCTTGTTCCCACGCTCTGCTAGGGCAAGGAGCCATTCGATAATGCTTCGCCCCTCGATGTGGTAGGTGTTCATACGAAGTAGGGTATTAGGTCAGCGATGAAAGGGGGAAAGCTCGCCCTATACATTCCTAATTTACTTCTTCTCGGTGCGAGGGGCGAAGATGGGAAGGGAGTGGATCTTGCGACGTATGGCTAGCCCGTTGAGTAGGGTCGTCACGATGAGTAGGGTGAGCGCCGTGAGATAGGTATAGGTCGTAGTACCACCGAGTTCACTAGAGAGTAGACGTCCTGCTACACCTAGATAGTAGGCACGTAGCTGCATGACCCCGATGAGGGCGAGGGCGAGTACCAACACATTGAGTATGAGGGTGAGGGCTAGGTAGGGGCGTATCAGTTGGCCACGGCTGTATCCGAGTAGGAGGAGGCCTTCGAGCTGCCTCGTATTCTTCTGCAGTAGGAGGTAGATCGAGAGCATCAGCAGATAGATAGATAGAGCCGAGATGATGAGCCCAATAGCTAGGACGACCCCAGCGATGAGGCGCAGTAGGTACATGGACTCCCCAGAGGCGAGTCGCTCTCCTTCGCTCTCGTAGCCGTTCTCCTTGAGGTAGATCGGGATATTGGCATCTGATACCGAGGTGACCTCCACGATGAGACGTGTAGGCTTAGCCTCCTCTCCACCTGCTAGGCGGGCATTCATCTCCTCGATGAAGGATTGGGGGACGAGGAGGGTATTTAGTCGATTGGTGAAGGCTACGATACGTCCCTTGAAGTGCACGGTCTCTGTCCGCCCTATGGCTTCGATACTTAGGGGGATCTTGCTCATGGTTGCCTCGGAGAGTAGGGGAAGGCCTTGGCTCTGAGCAAAGGCTGAGTTGTAGAGCCCTAGGTAGTTGCGAGGGATGATGATAGGTACCTCGGTGTCGCCACTACGGTACCTCCAGTCCTCACTCCGTACGTCTAGGAAGGCATCGGGTACAGCCTCAAAGAACATATAGGTATAGACCCCACTGCCTATGCCGAGACCCGCCGAGACCTGGAACTTCGAGGGGGTGAAGGCTCCTACCTTCTTGACGAATCCTTGACTCTCTAGCTCCTTGATCTCCCTAGGCGAAAAGGTGTTATCCCCGGCACCAAAGAGGCTCGCAGCCCCGACCTTCTTCGATAGGATGATGTAGTCTCCCTGTAGGAGCTTATCCTTGGCTCCTAGTGAGGAGAGGGCATCTTGGTAGAACTGTATCCCGAGGAGGATGATCGCTATCCCTACGAGGTTAGCTAGCGAGAAACCCACTAGCTGCAGCGGGCTGATATGCCGACGTAGTAGGCGAAGTACAAGCCTATTCATAGCAGTCTCTATAGGTGTATGATGGAGGTATAGGAGAGAGGGAGGTGCTTGCCCACAGAAGTGGTGATAATCCCAGCCTCCTGACGCTTGGCTTCCTCCCCGAAGAGCGAGGCTAGACACGTAGCGTTCGCCTCGTCCAGATGACTGATGGGCTCATCGAGGAGTAGGAAGTCAAAGGGCTGGCAGAGCGAGCGAATGGCTGCTACACGCTGCTGTTGCCCCAGGGAGAGGATGCGTGCAGGGGTATCTAGCTTGTCAGCTATCCCTAGGAGGTCGAAGTAGTGACGGAGCTCCTTCTCCTCCTTGTGCTTCGTCAGGTCGTTCTTTAGCTTGACATTCTCCCAGGCTGTGAGCTCCTCGAAGAGGCGCATATCCTGAAAGAGGAAGCTAAGAGAAGAGCGGCGTATCTCTCCCCAAGCCTCGGCGTCCAGCCCTCGTATATCCCGATCATCGAAGCTAATCGTACCGCTATAGTCTCCACGCCACCCGTAGATATAGCTACAGAGGGAGGACTTACCTGCTCCTGAAGTGGCCTCGATGAGGTAGTATTCTCCCCGACGGAAGGTCTGCTGGGAGAGCCAGACCTCGCTCCTGAGGTCAGTGAGGTCACGGAAGACGTGGGGGAGAGTCTGGCTGAGTGTGATCTGTTGCATGTGCTGTCTGTGATAGAGAGGTGCTGCTACTCCGTAGTAGACGGGCATAGGTGAAGGAGGCGATGAGGAAGTAGCCCAGAGCCTGTGCCCACAGCGTGAGGTATTGGGGTAAGACATCTCTGAGGCTCGCCCCCATACTGCTTATAGAGACGAAGGCTTGTACCCCAGGCGTAGAGGGGATGAGCAAGCCCAGCGCCCTGAGCGGTGCCGGTATAGCAGAGAGAGGCCAAGATAAGCCCGTGAGGAAGAGGAAGGGGATGGAGGTGAAGACCCAGATGATCATCGCCTTCTCTCGGTGCTTCACCACGAGGCTCCAGAAGAAGGAGAAGAAGATACAGGCCAAGAGGAGAGGCAATAGTAGTAGGGCAAATGTCCCCGCATCCGTGAGCTGGGGCAAGCCGAAGATCCGCGGTGCGATGACCAGCGTGAAGAGTGAGCTCACCGCATAGATCAGTAGGTAGCACAGAGCACGCCCTACCAGTAGGCGCATCGTACTCGTATAGCGTCCCCCCCTACCGATACATAGCCCACGGCTGAGACCACCCCGCTCACGCTCCGTCCCCATCACCATAGAGATCCCGATAAGGAGTGTCTGCTGGATGATCAGTATGAGTACGCCAGGTAGGAGGAAGCCTTGGAAGCCACCCTGAGGATTGAAGGGGGTGATCCATTCGCTCTCGATGGGGCGCACCTGGATGCGGGTAGCTTCGTGAGAGGCTCCATGGCTACGACTAGCCTCTAGCTCACGTCCCATCGTCAGTGCCACTTCGGTAGCGGTAAGAGCGAAGGCCTTGTAGTAGAGGGCCGAGGCAAAGGTCGTGTGGAGATTGACCTCGGCCTGTCGCCCTAAGTGTGCCTTTTGGCTAAAGTCCTCGGGGAAGATAAGTATCCCGTAGGCCTTCTCCTCGTTGATGAGTTGGTAAGCCTCGGCTTCGCTTGCCACCTGTGCTATGACTGCTACGTCAGGTGAGGCATCGACCCTACGGACAAACTCCCTGCTTAGAGCCGAATGGCTGTAGTCAAGTACCACGAGAGGAGCTTCGCGGGCTACCTCGTTGCCATACAGGGCTGCATAGAGGAAGGGATAGATGAAGGGTACAACAAAGAAGAAGAGGATCGAGGCACTATCGGCAAAGACCCTACGTAGCTCCCTCGCACATATCGCCACTATATCCTGTAGATGCCCCTTGATAAATCCAATGATACTCATATGCCGAATTAAGCGATGTAGTCTATGCTGGTGAGGTAACGCTTCAGTCGGGGAAGCGTCACAAGCGGAAGTAGGGGGAAGGCTAGTAGACCTATATAATAGGGTACGCTCTCCGCTAGTGGAGCCCCGATAAGGGCTTGGTTGATCCCGATCTGATAGTAGTAGCGTAGGGGGAAGATAAATGCTAGGGCTTGTACGGGGGCAATCATAGAGGAGACGGGTACGCTCATCCCCGAGATCGAGAAGGAGAGCATCCCAAGGAGACTCCCTAGGCTTAGCCCCATCCTAAGGATAGGGATCAGGGCAATGAAGAAGATCCCTAAGGCCTGAGAGGCCAGCACAAGCAGGAGCATCGCCAGTGCCATCGCACCCCAACCTGACTGTAGGGGGAAGCCCATCCAGCCATACAGAATGCCTTGTATCCCCAGCCCGACAGCGAGGAACATCAAGGTATGGACACAGAGCTTCCCGAGTAGAGCGAGCGTTATGGAGCCCCCTGAGAGACGAAGCCACTCCTTAGCCGTCTGACGCTTGATCTCTACCCCGATAGCATAGCTAGTCATGAGGAAGATCATGAGCTGGAGCACGCCGGGTAGTATCGTCGTCGTCAGATAGGCGGCATAGTTCAGCTGGGGATTGCTCATCACCTCAGACCGTACGACGATGGGCTGAATGCTCCCCATGATCTCCTCCTGAGTCTTGCCCCGTGCCTGTCCTGTCTGTAGACCGACCTTGGCAGAGGCTAGCTCGGAGAGCATCTTCATGTCTCGGAAGACAAAGCTCCCTGCCATTAGATAGCTACTATTGGTATAGTAGTGGAGCTTGGGTTGGCGAGCTGATCCAGCCTCTGCTTGTAGCCCTCGGGGGATGTGGTAGATCCCATAGACCCTACCTTGGCGCATCGCTCTGAGGGCTTCGTTCATATTGGAGCACTTCAGTACGACCTCTGATGACTGGAAGGCATCGAGGCTTCGCACCAGAGCTCGTGAGGTCGCCGACTGGTCCTCATCCACTACAGCCACGGGCATATCTGTAGGTAGCCCACTCCCCATCAGATACAGTAGGAGCAGGGTTACCAATAGAGGTGCCCCGATGATCCCGAAGAGATAGATCGGGCGGGTGAGGAGGTAGTCTAGCTCCCTCCGTGCTACACGTAGGATGGTGTACATGGGTGAGGTGATCTACTAGAGTTGCCCCTTGTCTAGGACGATCGTCATGCCAGCTAGGAGTCCCTCTACGGGGCTGGTGGGGCGGGTTGTGACCTCAAAGGTACGAAGATCATGCTCTCCACGTGGCTTCGTGGCTTTCCAGGTGGCATAGCTCCCCATATCCTTCATCTTCGTGACCACCACTTCTATAGCCTTACCTCCGAGGGCGGGGATCGTGCCACGTAGCTTGCTCCCCTTCTTGATCGAGGCTAGCTTGTCCTCTCTGACGGAGAAGAGCACGCGCACGACCGAGGTGTCCGAGATGGTCATGATCGGGGCTCCCGTACCGACGAGTTCGCCCCGGTGGGGATAGATCTCGGAGACCTCCCCATCGATGGGGGAGAGGAGAGCTCCCTCCTTGAGGTAGGCATCTACCTCAGAGACGGCACCAGAGGCACGGGCGACGAGGGCAGCTGCGGCGAGCTTGTCCTCCCGCTGTGCACCGTTCACCGCTAGGTCGTATTGGCTACGAGCGGCACGCTCTGTAGCCTGCATAGCTCGTAGCTGTGCCGAGGCCTCGTCGTACTTCTGTGCCGGGAGGACGCCCTCCTTGTGTAGACGTTCCACCCGGGCGAAGCTCTTCTCGGCTACCTCAAGGCCGGCCTTGGCCTTCTGCCAGAGCTCGTAGGCTCCCTCCTTCTGCTCCTTTCTAGCTCCTGCGAGAGCCTTTTGGTTCTGAGCCTCGGCAGCAGCCTTAGCGGCCTCTGCTTGCTCGAGCTTGGCGAGCACCTCAGGCGAATATATACGTACGAGGGTGTCACCACGGTGTACTCTCTGTCCCTCCTCGACGAGGAACTCGGATATGCGCCCCGGTACCTTGCCCGAGATCCGCACTTCGTCCACCTCGGCCTGACCTGTGATGATGTCTTCACCCTTACCGAAGAAGATGAAGCCCGATGCCGCTAATAGTACCATAGCTAGGACGACTAGTCCTACGCCGAGGATAATGCTCTTCTTAGCTCCTATTTCCTTCGTCTCTTTGTTCTGCTTGTTGTCCATTCTTACCTACTGGTTTATAGTGCAAGTATCTTCTTGAGCTTACTCTCGGTGAGTAGCACCCGTATCTGTGCGTCGATGAGGCTGTCCTGTGCACTCATCCAGGCTGTCTGAGCCATCGTATAGTTGAGTAGCGGTATCACACCTTCGTCATAGCCAGCCTTGGCGTAGCGCATGTTCTCCTCTGCCATCTTGACGGCACTTAGGGCTGTGGCGTAGGCTCTACGGGCATCGTCTGCTGTGCGTAGTGCCTGCTTGATCTGGAGGTTGATCTTGCTACGAGCCTCGGCGAGCTCTAGCTGCTTGACTCGGTGCTCTGCCTTAGCCTGTCGGCGCTTGAAGGTACCAGAGAACAAGTCTGATATAGGTACCTCCAGCATGAGACCGAGGTAATACTGCCCCGCGAACTCCTTCTTTTGTCCTTGGAAGCTATTGGGGTTCGTCGTCGAATAGCTCGCTACTCCGTAGAGCTTGGGGAAGAGGGAGGCTGACTCCATGTTTACCCGCTTGCTGTAGATACTATCTACTAGGCGAAGGCTACGGATCTCGGAGCGGCGCTCGATAGCAGCCTCGGTGTCTTCGTCTCGGGCAATAGGAGCAGTCTGTGTGGAGAGGAGAAGCTCCTGCAGGTGCCCCTCCTCCGCTAGAGTGAAGGGCTCATCTTCGCTAAGGCCACAGAGGTCAGCTAGGAGCATGCGGGAGAGCTCTAGGCCATTGACCACTTGGCTACGCTTGACTTCGGCTTCGCTGAGCTTAGTGCGTACCGAGAGGCCATCGGCTTTAGTCGCTACGCCTGCATCGATAGAGGCATCCACGTCCTTGACGGTCTGCTCGAGTAGGCGTACCAATTGATCCAGTAGTCGCTCTTTACTGCGAAGGGAGATGACTTGCCAATAGGTCTCATCGAGCTTGGTCTCGACCTCTGTCTCGGCCGTCTGACGTAGCTCTCCTTGGAGTCGCTCTGCTAGGCTCGCCATCTTATACCCAGAGATGATCTTTCCCCCGAGGAAGAGAGGCTGGATAGCTGTTACGTTCCCCACCCACAGGTTGCGCAGGTCTACTGTGCCGAGGTGGCGTAGTCGCTCGGGGATAAGGAAGTTTAGATGTCCCAGGGGCTTGTCCCAGTCGATGAGGTGTAGCTCCTTCTGCATGTGTAGGTACACCCCTCGGGCAGCTACCTGAGGGAAGAAGTTGGTCATTACCTGCTGTTTCTTAGCATGAGCGGCCTTGATCTCCTCGTCTTTCTGCTGGAGGGTACGGCTGTGCTCCTTGGCGAGGCTTCGGCAGGAGTCTAGGGTCAAGACCCTCTGTGCCCGGGCTTGTCCAGCGAAGGAAAGGGTAACCACGATACCCAGCATAGCCCATCTCGAGGGAGAGGCTAATCGAATCTGCATACTATGTCTTACGTTTCTTTGTCTAAAGTGATGGTGCTCTGATCTATCAGAGCAATGACTATATCGGGGAGTGAGGACAGTGCTATTCAGTTATCGCTTGATGCGGTAGTGGATCTTCCCCAGAGCCGTCTGGATATTCTTCTTAGGGTGAAGGATTACTTTAGGGGGCTGAAGGGTATCCGTTGTCACTTCCTCTGGGCTATCCATGAGCCGTCCTTGGGTGAAGGGCATGAGGGTACCCATCTCCCCAAGATCCACTCCTATCCCCTCCTGGAAGCTGGCACAGACGATCTCGGCGAAGGCTACCAGAGCTGCCCGTACGTCCGGGGCAGAGAGTGAACAGCTCTCGCTGATGCGTCGCTCTACTTCCTTTAGCTCCAGCTTAGGACGCTTCGTGGGATAAGCATAGTAGAGGGTACTACCCGCTCTACGTCCCTGTCTACTTACCTTGCTCTTGATCTCAAAGGTCATCATAGGTCTATTCGTTTATTTTGTCTCGGAGGACTCCACTACGGGAGCACCATATAATTGCTAGGAAGAAGTCTCTGATCACCTATGTAAGGTGATTCTGATTCCCTAGGTAAGAAGTCTGCCATCACCTATCATAGGTGATAGACGTCACCTTACATAGGTGATTACGGATGCAAAAGTAATAAGAATATCGACTACGAGCCAAATCCGCAACGATGATCCACCGAGGGAACCAAAATAGCTACCTTTGCTTTACCATATAATCAGACTCGTGATGGTATGAAGACAAGAAGGTATTATCCGATAGTGACGAGGCTCAAGGAACTGCTATTGAGCCTCCTATTCGCTGGATATTGGCTATGGATTGGCTTGCTGGGCACTCAATACTACTTTGTGCTCGCCTATGTGCTGGCTTTATTCTTACTTACTGTGTTCCTTCGCAGGGTCTCCCGATTCCCGATCTACTACGAATGGGATTATCAGGAGCTAAGGGTGCGTATGCTCCAATGCACTGTGCGACTGGATCTGAATGTCTACCACATGTCTCTATTGGAGGGGGAGGGCAGACGCATAGCCTCATCTCAGAGGCGAACCAAGAAGGACAAGAAGAGGGTATACATCGTAGATTCTGGCCTACCAGTACTCTGCCTATCACGTCGCCTCCCTAGTGGAGGGCATGAATATATCTTCGTGAGTGTCGGTAGAGATAGGGGAGCCCCTTGGCGTAACTCTAAGCTCATGCAAACCTTGAGTGCTACCCGAGCCTGGAGCGAGGGCGCCGGTAGCTCATAGAGATAGGGCTTTTTATTACCTTTGTGCGTGCTCTCGGGCTATGTCACCTGAGGTGTACCTATAATCACTACATATATAATATGGCAGAGGAAGATCTGATAGGGTATGACGATGCAGCATCTGTAGCGTTCATACGTAACTATATACCTCAGGAACTCAAGGAGCTCCTGAGCGATGATGATATCGTGTACTTCGTAGATCTCATCTATGACTACTACGAGAGCCGTGGCTACATGGACGCTGATGAGTCCGAGTCGGATGAGGTGATCGAGGTAGATGAGGATGAGCTCGTCGAGTATGTCGTCAAGAATGCAAAGAAGGATGGAGTAGGGCGCTTCGAGCCCGAGCAGATACGCTTCATCGTGCAGGGCGAACTCGAGTATTGCGATAGTATCGAACTCTTTGACTAGCGGAGGAGGCATTGGGTAAGAATAAGCTGGCGAAGTTTGCCGAGATGGAGACCTTTCCCCACGTCTTCCAGTATCCGTTTGCACGGCTACAGCAGGAGACCTTCCCGCTGAGAGGGAAGTGGGGCGAAGCCTTCTTCCACAACGACCATCCCATAGTCCTAGAGCTAGGCTGTGGGAAGGGGGAGTACACCGTTGGGCTGGGAGAGCTCTATCCCGATAAGAACTTCATCGGGGTGGACGTCAAGGGGGCTCGTATCTGGACGGGAGCTAAGCTCTCCCATGAGGCAGGGATGGCTAATGTCGCCTTCCTCAGAGGGGAGATCGAGTCCTTGACCAACTTTTTTGCCCCGGGCGAAGTCGATGAAATCTGGATCACCTTCCCCGATCCACAGATGAAGAAGGTGACCAAGCGTCTCACCAGCACTCGCTTCCTCAAGCGCTACCTGGAAGTGCTCCGTCCCGGAGGTCGCATACACCTCAAGACGGACAGCCCCTTCCTCTACACATATACCCGAGCACTCGTGGAGCTCAATCATCAGCAGATCTTCGTCGATACCGATGATCTCTACGATGGCTCCTTCGAGGATAAGATACTCGGTATACAGACGTACTATGAGCGTCAGTGGCTCAGTCGAGGGCTGACGATCAAGTACCTCTCCTTCGAGCCGCATGAGCCCGAGGGGGGCTTCGTAGAACCAGATATAGAGATCGAGCCAGATAGCTATCGTAGCTTCAGCCGATCACGTAGAGTGCAATAGTCATGGCCGTAACATTGTATCCCAACCTCATCCTAGAGGCTCTGACCAAGGTACGCTACCCCGGCACGGGGCAGAACCTCGTAGAGGCAGGTATGGTAGAGGATGACATACGAATAGAGGGGATGAAGGTGAGCTTCTCCCTGATCTTTGATAAGCCTAATTCGCCCTTCATTAAGTCGGTAGTACGGGCCGCTGAGACCGCTATCCAGACCTATATCTCTAAGGAGGTCGATATCGTAGGTAATATCAGTGTCAAGGTACCAGAGGTCGTACCCACAGACTCCCTACCTCTACTGCCAAAGGTGAAGAATACCCTTGCGATCTTCTCCGGTAAGGGCGGTGTAGGTAAGAGCACGGTGTCGGCAAACCTTGCCGTTGCCCTAGCTCAGGAGGGCTACAAGGTCGGGCTCCTTGACGCAGATATCTTCGGCCCTTCACAGCCCAAGATGTTTGGCTGTGAAGATGCCCGCCCTATCCTAGACGAGGTAGAGGGAAGAGAGCTCATCGCCCCAGTAGAGAAGTATGGGATACGTTTACTCTCCATAGGCTTCTTCGTCAATAAGGAAAGCCCCGTACTATGGCGTGGCAGCATGGCGAGTAATGCCCTCAAGCAGCTCCTCACCGAGACCAACTGGGGTGAGCTAGACTTCCTGCTCATAGACCTACCACCGGGGACGAGCGATATACACCTGACCCTAGTGCAGACGCTTGGGCTCACAGGCTCCATCATCGTCACCACCCCCCAGCAGGTCGCCCTGGCAGATGCAATCAAGGGCGTAGGGATGTTCCTAGACGAGCACGTACAAGTCCCTATACTAGGTCTCGTGGAGAACATGGCATGGTTCACACCTGCTGAGCTCCCACAAAATAAGTACTACATCTTCGGTCGAGATGGTGGCAAAGAGCTCGCCGAAGAGCTCGATATCCCCCTGCTGGGACAGATACCTCTCATCCAGAGTATCTGTGAGTCTGGTGATGGAGGGATGCCTATAGCCACCGACCGAGATAGCCTAATGGGTATCTACTTCCGTACCTTAGCCCGCAATGTCGCTGAGCAGGTAGCCAAGCGCAATGAGGAGCTAGCCCCTACGACACGAGTAGAGATAAACAAATAACGAGCAAGCAAGCAGTGGGGCGATCTGTCGCGCCTTCTCTCCTGAGGAGGTGAGGAACGTCCGAGCAACGCAGAGCACCATACTTCCTAACGGGAAGCTGTCCGCGAGGGTGGAGTAGTGTAACAGAGAATGACCGCCCTGCCTCGTGCAGGGTAAGGGTGAAAAGGTGAGGTAAGAGCTCACCGAGCCTATAGCGATATAGACTGCCGTACACCTTATGGGTTGCAAGATCATGTATACCAGCGCAACGAGGGTTGCTCGCCCCAGCTGGAGGGTAGATCGCACCGAGGTAGGTGGTGACACCTATCCCAGATAAATGACAGATACTCTCTAGGGTAATGCCTAGGGAGGACAGAACTCGGCTTATAGCCCCACTGCGCCTGCTTGCTCCTCGTCCCATCATAACATCGTCCATGGCTGCTACCGTCCGTCATATAGAGGCACTCTGTGTCAAGGCCTATCGCTTCATCACCCTAGACATGTGGCTACTGAACCGAGATCGGCTCAGTATACCTCGTCGCTGGCTCGTCGCTACACTACGAGTCATCTATATGACCGTGGCTACCTATGTGCGGGAGGGTGTCGGGGGGCTCGCCAGCTCCCTCTGCTACAGCACCGTCCTCTCCATCGTGCCGATGCTGGCCGTGATCGTAGGGATAGCGAAGGGCTTCGGGCTACAGAATGATGTGCGGGTTGCTCTCAACAATGCCCTACCTGGACACCAGGTAGAGCTGGATAAGACCTTTGCCTACGTCGAGAACTATCTACAGCAGGTACAGGGAGGGCTCTTCATCGGTGTCGGTCTAGCTCTGCTCTTCTACACCGTGCTGATGCTGATCTCTACGATAGAGGATGCCTTTAACCGCCTCTGGCAGGCCCCTCATGCTCGCCCCTGGACCAGGCGAATCATCAACTACTTAGGGGCATTCATTCTCTTTCCCCTCCTGCTCACGATCTCGAGTGGTACGACGCTCTTCCTCTCGACACTGAACCATACCTACCTCAGTCAGCTCAAGATCATCTCCACCCTCACGAGTGAGATCCTGGGGCTTGTCCCGTATGTACTGATTATCTTCACCTTCACGGTGATCTACCTTTTGATCCCTAACGTCCGTGTGCGCTTCGTCCCTGCCCTTATTGCGGGTGTTGTGGCAGGGCTTTCCTTCCAAGCCTTCCAAGGCCTCTATATCAATGGCGTGCTATGGATCTCGAGATATAATGCTATCTATGGGAGCTTCGCAGCTGTACCCCTGGCACTGCTCTGGATACAGCTCTCTTGGATCATCGTCCTACTCGGTGCCCAGATCTCCTATGCCCTACAGCACGTGTGGCATCTGACCTCACCCCCGACCTCAGTCCCACTGTCCCGTAGATATATGGATGTCATCCTCGTGACAGTCACGGCTCGTATCGTCCAGCAGTTCGTCTCCGACAGTGGGGAGCCCTACCGGGCAGAGACCTTGGCCAAGGACTGTGACCTACCCCTAAGACAGACTCAGGAGGCCCTTGCCCAGCTGCTCACGATGGGGATCATCGTGGAGGTAAACTATGGACGAGAGGAGGTAGAGGGGGGGTACTATCACCCCAACGTCTCCCCAGAGCGACTCACGCTGGGCTATCTACTGAATGCTATTGACCGCTCCGGGAGTGAGGCTATCCCCCTACACCCAGAGGGGGCACATGAGCCTGCCTGGAGGGCTCGCTCACATGCCTACGAGTCGCTCTATCAGGTGGCACAAGATACACTACTGCGAGACCTGAAGTAGGGTAAACCCGTAGCACTATAATCGCTTATGAAGATACTGATCAAGATATTCTTTATTTTCTTCTTCTACGCACTAGGAGAAGCTATCGCACATCTCACGGGCGACTACGTCCCTGGGAGTGTTATCGGCATGGTGCTCCTCTTCCTAGCACTACAGACCAAGCTCATCAAGGAAGAGCAAGTCGATGCCCCAGCGAAGGCTCTGACGGACAATATGGGACTCTTCTTCATCCCCGCGGGTGTCGGCCTCATGGCTCAGATGGATACCGTGCTGGCGAACTGGTGGGTGATTCTCGTCGCCGTCCTCGTGAGCTCGGTGCTGGTCATCGCCTCAGTGGCCTATATACAAGAACAGATGGAAAGGAGGAGAACGAAGTAATATGATACAGCAGCTATTCCAGAGTGAGGTCTTCACGATCATGTTCGTCATCGGGCTATACCTAGCGTGTATCAAGCTCTATCGTACGGTTCGCTTTGCCCTCTTCCACCCTGTACTCCTGACGATCATCATCCTCATTGTACTTCTGATGAGCCTCGGTGTGCCATACCAGACCTTCAGAGAGGGGAGTCGTATGATCCACTTCATGCTTGGCCCGTCAGTGGTTGCCCTTGGCTACATCCTTTACCAGCAGGTGGGGCACCTCAAGGGGAATGTGATCTCTATCATGGTGGCTATCACAGTAGGCGCTATGGTCGGTATCGCCTCTATCGTCGGCATTGGCCACCTACTAGGTGTCAAGCAGGCTCTGATCGCCTCACTCGCCCCGAAGTCTGTCACGACACCGATCGCGATGGAACTAGCTGGGAATAACGGAGGTGTCCCCGGCCTCACGGCTGTCATCGTGGTATGTGCCGGGATCCTCGGTAGCATCATCGGCCCGCCGATCATGAAGCTCATGGGGATCAAGAGCCCAGTGGCAAAGGGGCTCGCTATGGGAGCCTCCTCTCACGGGATCGGTACGGCAGCGGCTATCCAGATGGGGGCGATCGAGGGAGCGCTCAGTGGGCTAGCGATTGGTATTATGGGGCTCATCACCTCACTCCTTCTCCCGCTCTTCTCTCGCTGGTTTGGTTAGTGATGTTTAGCTCGGAGCTGAGGGTGAAGAGTGTATAACGTGTTTGCGTGTTCGCTTTTTTATACCTTTGTGTAAACAAAGAGTCATCTACACCAAACATTAGTAACAAATGGACAAAAATCGATTCCTCACCATCCTCGGTATCGTAGCCTCCATCACGGCTATCCTGATGTACGTCTCCTACATCACTACGATCCAGCATAACCTCTCCGGAGCTAAGGGAGATCCTATACAACCCCTCGTCGCGGCTATCAACTGCACCCTCTGGGTCGCCTATGGTCTGCTGAAGAAGCCCAAGATAGACTGGCCTATCGTGGTGGCTAATGCTCCAGGGATTGTCTTCGGGCTAGCAGCCTGCATCACTGCACTCTAGTCCCTCCCGACCAACATCCCTCAGTGAAGCCTATCTACCCCTCGAGGTAGATAGGCTTCATTCTTTCCCTAGAATGGGCTATGTCGAGAGAGGAGTAAATGAACCTTAGCTAGAATGTAAGGTTATCTATCCGTACGTAATAATAACAAACTAAGAAATAATCTATCGATGCAAGCTGCATTCATTAAGTTCCTCGAGTGTGCAAGCACACTGAAGGGTCTTGGGTACAAGTTAATCCGAGTCGCTATCCTCATCATCTTCGTATGGATCGGTGGTCTCAAGTTCGCTAACTACGAGGCTAATGGGATCATCCCCTTCGTGGCCAATAGCCCTCTGATGAGCTTCTTCCTCAAGGATGCTAACAACAAGGTAACCACCGACGAAGGCAAGGTCGTCAAGGAATATACCCTGAACAAGATGCCCGAGGGTCAGTACAACGAAGCTAAGCACAACTGGCACGTAGAGAACCGCACCTACCTCTTCTCCCACGGGCTCGGTATCCTGATCATGTCGATCGGTATCCTCGTCTTCCTCGGCCTCTTCTCTCCCTATCTCGGGCTCATCGGTGAGGTGCTCTGTATCATCATGACCATCGGTACGCTGAGCTTCCTCGTCACGACACCAGAGGTGTGGGTACACGCTTCTCCCGAGGCTCTAGCTGCTGGGGAGTGGGCGGATGGCTTCCCCTTCCTCTCGGGTGCAGGACGCCTCGTGATCAAGGATACCGCTATCCTCGCAGGGGCTATCGTCCTTCTCTCCGAGTCTTCCTCTAAGATCCTAGCTCGTCTCAGGAAGTAATAGATACGCCTCCTCCGTAGCGAAAGTGGGAGGAGCGACCTAAGGGAGGCTACACTGATCGTATCGGTGTAGCCTCCTTTTTTTCTTCCAGCTGTCGGGTATATGGGTATTTTGACTACCTTTGTGGCGTCTTTCTGGGACTTACCCAATGCCCTCTTCTGAGAGGGTAGCGAGGGAGTATCGATACTAAGACACTCGGGATGTAGCACAGTTGGTAGCGCGCCACGTTCGGGACGTGGAGGTCGGAAGTTCGAGTCTTCTCATCCCGACTAGAGTATATGACAGAGCCCCCAGTCTCCTGCTTAGCAGGAGGCTGGGGGCTCAGCATATCTACCTTTGTCCTATTTGCCAATACATGTAAGGAATAGGGGGAGGAGACCTTAGGTGGGGCTTTCCCCAACCTTGGTCTCCTCCCCCCAGCTATCTGTCAGAGAGTGTCGTACCTACGGCTACTTTGCCTACTGAGCTAGTTCGCTGTGGAGCTGCTCTAGCCAAGCCGAGAGCCGAGAGTCCGTGAGCTCGGGCTGATTTACCCAGTCAATCACGAGCCCAAGGAATGCTCCGTCCCGCTCCGCCAGAGACTGCTCATAGCTATAGCCTACAGTAGAGGTCTTGCCGACGATCTGCGCTCCGAGTGCCTCGAAGTATTCGGCAAGTAGCCCGACACCATCGGCAAAGCTCATAGGAGCGTGTACCTGATCACCCGTACCAAAGACCGCCACTTGGAGGCCTGAGAGGTCTGCGCCCTCTAGCTCGGGGAGCATCTCACTCCAAGCATAGGGTAGCTCGCCATTGAAGTAGGTGGGAGTGCCGAGGATGAGGCTGCTATGCTTCGTGATGTCAGCTAGGCGAGCCGTCTCGATGTCTACGTACTCGATACCTTCGCCCCAAGCCTCTGCGATACGTTGTCCGAGCTCTGCGGTCTGGACAGTCTTCTTGCTATAGAGCAAGCCTATTGTCTTCATATATTCGTTGCTATTGAGGGTTAGTACTCGATGAGCTCCTTGGCAGACTGATAGATCTTCTCCTCGCTAGGGAGCGTCGTGAGCTCGAAGCACTTGTGGAAGCCTACAGGAGTGAAGAGTGCACCTACACGGAAGACGGGAGCATCCAGATCGCGGAAGGCGTTCTTCGCAATAGAGGCTGCTAGCTCCGCCCCGAAGCCCCCGAAGAGACGATCCTCATGTACGATCAGTACCTTAGAGGTCTTCTTAATCGAGGCATAGACGGTCTCCTCGTCCCATGGAGATAGGGAGCGTAGGTCGATGACCTCGATACTCTTGCCGAGCTCTCGCTGGATACGCTCGGCCACGTTGAGGGAGAAGTGGAGCGTATTGCCATAGGTGACGATCGTCGCATCTGTCCCCTCACGCCGAATACGAGCCTTGCCAAAGGGCACCTCGAAGTCCTCGGGGACAAGGGCCGTAGACTCAGCGCTATTGTACTGCGCCTTAGGCTCGAGGAAGACAGTGACTCCACGGGAGCGCATCGAGGTGCGCAGTAGCCCTGCTGCATCGTCGGCAAAGCAAGGATAGACGACTCGAGCCCCAGGGAATGTGGTCAGCACTGCCTCTATGCTCTGTGAGTGATAGAGCCCACCCTGTATGTACCCTCCAGTGCAGAGACGGATGGTGATATTAGGGGAGAACTGTCCATTGCTTCGCCAGAAGTCGTGAGTGGAATTGACAAACTGCTCCATAGCCGCCCAGAAGTAGTCTGAGAATTCAGCCCCCTCGATGACTATCCGGATCTTGTCGCTGAAGCGACTCATCCCATTCGCCGTACCGACGATGTAGTCCTCTGCAATAGGGGCACTGAAGACACGCTTAGGGCCGAACTCCTGAAGCATCCCCTTTGTGACGTTGAATACCCCACCTTTCTCCTTGTTGGCTACGTCTTGTCCCCAGATGAAGGTATCGGGGTTGTGACGGAACTCCTGCTTTAGAGTCTTATTCAGGGCCTGTACTAGAGTGAGCTGTTCGCCTGAGCCATCAGGTAGCCCCGAGCCATACTTGAGCGCAGGGTAGGCTTCTCCGATTACGTTATCTAGGACGGTATCGGAGGTGGGATCTGGGGCCTTGAGTGCATTGCGGTTGGCTATCTTGAGCTCCTCCTTGGCCTCCCGCTCTATCTGCTGTAGTTCCTCCTCGGTGAAGCGATTATAGCGGAGGAGCATACGGCGAAACTTGGGTAGTGGATCAGCCGCCTTGGCTCGCTCTAGCTCCTCCTCGGTTCGGTAGAGGGTATGCTTATCAGAGTTGGAGTGTGCTCCGATGCGCACGCACTCGGCGGTGACGACGACTGGGGTACGGTGCTCTACTGCATACTCTCGGGCGGCGGCCATTGTATTCATAGAGTCGAAGATGTCCTTCCCGTCACAGAAGAGTGTCTTGAGGTGTCGTATGCCAGCATAGTTCTGTCCTACACGGGGATTGGCTGTCTGCTGGTGGGTGGGTACGGAGATCCCGTAGCCGTTGCTCTGTAGGACGAAGATCACGGGTAGCCGCTCCCGAGCAGCTCCATTGATAGCCTCGAAGACATAGCCTTCGGACGCCGAGGACTCTCCGTGTGAGGCGATAGCGACACCGTCCACTCCGTAGTAGTCTAGGGCTCGAGCGATCCCCACAGCCTGCGAGTCATGTGCAGCGACACACGAGGAGACATTATGGATACCCCAGTCTACCTTGGCATAGTGGTCGGACATGTGTCGCCCGCCACTAGTTGGGTCTGTAGCCTTAGAGATCCCATTGAGTATCATCTCTTCTGCTGTCATACCTGCCGAGAGGGCAGCTAGCAGGTCTCGGTAGTAGAGGAAAAGGTGATCCTTCCCACGCTGGAATACCTGGCCGATAGCTAGCTGGATACCATCGTGCCCAGCATTGGAGGCATGGAATTGCCAGCCGATAGACTGTAGGAGGTAGGAGGGGGCTTTTTCGTCTAGTAGACGACCTAGATATAGGAGGTAGTACCAGCGACTGAGGGTCTCCTTGTCGGTGGTCTTGATACCGTATCTCTTCTTTACTAAATTCTTCTCTGAGCTCATAGTCCTCTATTTGTCTTCCAGTCCTCTAGGTAATGTGCGATATGCTGTAGGAAGGCTCCAGCCAGCATCCCATCGATGATCCGATGGTCATAGGAGAAGGACAGGTAGATCTTGTGTCGTACAGCGATTACATCCCCAGCCTCGGTCTCTAGGATGGTGGGTTCCTTCTCGATGGCACCGATACCGAGGATCGCCACTTCGGGTTGGTTGATGATGGGTGTCCCGAAGAGTGTCCCCGAGGAGCCATAGTTGGATATCGTGAAGGTACTCCCCGTCATTTCGTCTGGGGTGAGTTTGTTATGACGAGCCTTATCCGCGAGCTGTGCGATCTGCTCGGCCAGACCAGTCCTACTGAGACGATCGGCATCACGTACCACGGGTACGACGAGGTTGCCGTCAGGGAGTGCCACGGCCATCCCTACGTGGATGTGCTTCCGCTCTACGATATTGTAGCCATCGACGGAGGCATTGATCCGAGGATATGCTTTGAGGGCACGGGAGACGGCCTCTATTACGGGAGTCATGTAGGTGAGGGCAAAGCCTTCGCGCTTCTTGAAGGCATCCTTCTCTGCCTCTCTCCAGTGGACGAGGTCGGTGATATCGACCTTGAGGAAGCTCGTGACATGGGGCGCCACCTGTACAGACTGCGTCATGCGGTCGGCGATGATCCTGCGGATAGGATCCATAGGGATCACCCGATCCTCTGCCCCGACTTGGATCGTAGGAGCTGTGACCTGTGGGCGTGCGGGGCTGGGAGCTACGCTCGTCGTGCTGCGTGCGGCACGGGGGGTAGGAGCGGGGGCACCCTTCTTCTGCTCGATATAGCGGATAATATCAGCCTTACTTACTCGTCCGCCGAAGCCAGTTCCCTGGATGCTGTCGAGCTCCTCTTGGCTCACCTTGGCAGCCTTAGCTCGCTCAAGCACTACGGGGGAATACCACCGCTCTACGGAGCCCCTACGTACCTCGGTAGTCGGGTGGGAGACTGTGGGCTTGGGGGCGGTGCTTGCCTCCTTGGCCTGCTCCTGACTCAGCCCTTCTGAGGGCTCTGCCGAGGCTTCTCCATCGGTATCGACTACGATCACGGGGAGACCAATAGGTACGGTATCCCCCTCTTCATAGTTGATCTTGACGACCTTTCCTGCTACGGGGGAGGGGATAGTAGCTGCAGTCTTTGCCGAGGTGATCTCGAAGAGCTCTGTGTCCTCCTCGACGAAGTCACCTACCTTGACGTTGATCACAGTGATCGTTCCCTCGGTTACACTCTCGCCCATCTTGGGCATCTTAATATCGAATGTTGCCATTGTCTATCTGTAATGTGTATCTATGCTATCAATCCTCACACTAGGAGAAGAGGACCTCGTGGATAATCTCTCCGACTGTAGGGTGGGGGAAGATGTGTCTGCGGAATTCCTCTACGGTAGAGCCATCAGCGATGGCAATACCTACGATGAGGATAAGCTCAGAGGCGGGATTACCCAGGATATGACACCCGAGTAGGACATTGTTCTCATCGACGAGTAGCTTACAGAGGCCTCCTGCCTTCTCGTTCTCCACGACGTAGCGTCCAGCATAGGCCATGGGGAGCTTGAGGGTACGATAGTACCTCCCCTCAGCTTGGAGCTGCTCTTCGGTCGCTCCCACACCTGCTATCTCTGGGTGCGTGTAGACGACTCCGGGGACAGCCTCGTAGCGCATCGGGTCATCCTCGCCACCCACGATATGGTTGATGGCTACCTCACCCTCTCGGATCGCAGTGTGAGCTAGTAGGGAGAAGCCCGTGATGTCGCCCGCCGCATATACTCTGGGGTGCGAAGTCCGCATGTATCGGTCTACTACTACAGCAGAGCGATCGGTATCGATGCCTAAAGTCTCTAGTCCAAGTCCCTCTGTCTGGGGGCGACGCCCTACGCTCAGGAGAATCTGCGAGGCAGGGAGTAGTTCGCTCTTCCCCTCCTTGTCCTGGATCGTCACACCTTCGCTAGAGACGGCGGTGACCTTTGCTCCTAGGTGGAACTTCACCCCACGCCCTACATACTCTTTACGCAGCATAGCGGAGGTCTCCTTGTCCATAGCTCCGAGGATCTCGGGAGCCATCTCTACGACCTGCACGGGGACTCCGAGGGACGAGTAAATCCCAGCAAACTCCATACCGATGACTCCGCCCCCGATGATCGTGATGTCCTCGGGGAGCTCTGTGGCGGATAGAGCCTCCCGACTCGTCCAGTAAGAGACTTGGTCTAGCCCGGGTATAGGAGGTATGACGGTCGTACTACCAGTCGCTAGTAGGACGAAGCTCGCTAGATAGGTCTCCCCATCAGCTGTGATACGTATCAGCTCTCCCTCCTCTCCATCGAGGTGTGCGGAGGCCGGTACGATATGTACGCCTGCACTCTTGAGCTTGTAAGCAACGCCTGCGGTGAGGGTCTGTACGACCTTGTCCTTGCGCTTCGCTATTTCCTCGTAGCGGGCTGAGACTGTGCCGTCGATGTAGATGCCATAGGCTGAGCAGGAGCGGATCTCATCGAAGAGGTTCGCTGTGTGTAGGAGTGTCTTTGTGGGGATGCACCCTTCGTTGAGACAGACGCCTCCGAGGGTGGTGTGCTCGAAGAGTACGACCTGTAGACCGTTGGCGGAGGCGTTGGCTGCGGCATTGTACCCCGCTGGCCCCCCTCCGATGATCGCTAGGTCGAAGTTTCTTATTTCCATACTTCTATTTCCTTATACAAAGTTTGCCAAAGATAGCCTATTTTCCCCGGAAAGACCCTAGGGGAGGAAGAAAATCCATATAATTAGGTATTTGTTCCTCCCAGCTCTCTTCGCTCAAGGGGGATAATTGGGCAAGCACATAGGTGAGCCTTAGATAGAAATGGAGAGCCCAGAGACTGTATGCACACTGTTGGTACATACTTCGCTCAAGGGGGATAATCGGGCAAGTACATAGGTGAGCCATAGGTAGAAATGGAGAGCCCAGAGACTGTCTGCACACTGTTAGGTACATACAGTCTCTGGGCTCTCCTGTGATTTCCTTCCTAAGTCGCGGGTAGTAGGAGGTGATACGGATTCTCCTCGCTTGGGCTCTAGTCTAGGACGTGACGCTCTGCGTGGTAGGAGGAGCGGACGAGGGGGCCACTCTCTATGTGGCGAAGACCCTTCTCTAGCCCAAGGGTACGCAGGCGGGCGAATTGCTGAGGACGGATATACTCTACGACCGGCAGGTGACGCCTCGTAGGCTGTAGATACTGCCCTATAGTCATGATGGATACCCCTACGGCATGGGCATCATCGATGAGCTCCAGTACCTCATCCTCAGTCTCACCGAGACCAAGCATGATACCGGTCTTGGCCGGTATCCCACTCTCTGCGATACGCCCTAGGACAGAGAGGCTCTGATCGTAGGTAGCTACATGGCGCACCTCGGGGGTGAGGCGTCGGATAGTCTCTAGGTTGTGAGATATGATACGGGGCTTGCAGGCGATGATCTGATCCACGTAGTCGAGCCTACCGTTGAAGTCTGGGATGAGCACCTCTATCGTCACCTCTGGAGTCGTACGGCGGATAGCCTCTATGGTACGTACCCAGTGCCCAGCACCATAGTCTGCGAGATCGTCACGGTCCACGCTAGTGATGACAGCATGCTTGAGGTTCATCTTCTTGATGCTCTGTGCCACCTTCATCGGTTCAAGCGGGTCAAGGGGGGCTGGATTTTTGCTAGAGAGGGTATTGCAGAAGCGGCAGGCACGTGTGCAGACTGCCCCCCCGATCATGAAGGTTGCAGTCCCAGCGCTCCAGCATTCGCCTTGGTTGGGGCACCGACCACTATGGCAGATCGTGTTGAGTCCATGACCTTCGATGGTCTGCTTAGTATCGGTGAAGGTAGAGTTATCACCCAGGCGTATCTTGAGCCACTCAGGCTTACGTACGCGCACCACTGTACGCTTTGGGATTGCTCGCTGTTCGTCTTGCGTCATAAGTATAAAGTCCCTAGAGAGTAGGGTAGAGAGCCTCTCCATGAGTGGAGAAGCTCTGCGGTTAGAGATGTGCGCGGAGGTAGGAGATCATCTTCTTGTAGAGGTGGTCTCGAGTCTTCCCTCCGTATATGCTATGGTTCTTGTCTGTGTAGACGGCCATGTCAAAGGGGATGTCCCGCTGGACAAGGAGCTCAGCTAGGTCCATCGAGTTCTGTACATGGACATTGTCATCTGCGCTCCCATGAATTAACAAGAGCTTCCCCTGAAGGTTCCCTGCTGCCTCGAGTACGGAGGAGGCTTTGTACCTCTCGGGGTTCTCCTGCGGGGTGCGCATGAACCGCTCCGTGTAGATCGTGTCGTAGAATCGCCAGTCGGTCACTGGAGCTACTGCTATGCCCACCTTGAAGGTGCCCTGCCCATGGCAAAGGCTCATAAGGGTATTATATCCACCGAAGCTCCAGCCCCATATAGCTATACGGCTAGGATCAACGTAGGAGAGACGTCCCAGAGCCTTGGCTGCAGCTATCTGGTCTGCGCTCTCCTTGACCCCGAGGCGTAGGTAGGTACACTTACGCCATTCCTCTCCTCGGGCTCCAGTGCCTCGCCCGTCTACACATACGACGACGAAGCCTTGGCTAGCCAGTACCTGCTCCCATCCATATCCATACTGATCTAGTACCTGCTGAGAGTCGGGACCGCTGTACTGAACCATGAGGACAGGGTACTTGGTCGATGGGTTAAAGCTGTGGGGCTTGACGATCCAGGCATTCATCTCTTGCCCCTCTGCATTGGTCAGCGTGATGAATTCCTTCGGAGAGACCTTGTACTGAGAGAGCTTGGTCTGGAGGGCTTGGTTGTCCTCTAGGACTCGTAGGGGCTTTAGGCTACCGGTAGCATAGACAGCTGTACGGGTGGGGGTGGTAGAGCTGTTGAAGATGCTGATGTAGTAAGCGAAGCTATCACTAAATATAGCTTGGTTCGAGCCTTTATCTGGATGTAGAGCAGTGCGCTTCCCCTTCGTATCGACACGATAGATGCTACGTGTCATAGGAGATTCGTCGGCAGCCTGGTAATAGAGGTTGCCCGAAGCGTCTGCCCCGTAGAAGTTGGTCACATCATACTTTCCAGTCGTTACCTGCCTTAGGAGTGTTCCCTTGTCGGAGTAGTGGTAGAGGTGTCTGTAGCCGTCTCGCTCGCTGGGATAGACGAAGCCTGTGGGAATGAAGCGACACCAAGTGATGTTGTGGCTATCTACGTAGGTCTTGCTCTTGTCCTCGAGGATGAGTTTGGGCAGGAGGGTCTTGTCCTGTACGTAGAAGAGGCGTAGGTGGTTCTGTTGGCGGTTGAGGGTGAAGACCGCTAGCTGCCCCTCTCTCCCGACGAAGGTAATGCGGGGGATGTAGTAGGGGGCACCATCACGGAAGGAGACCTCCTTGCGTGATCGATCTGTCACGTTGTAGATATGTAGGGATACCTTGGAGTTGGGGGTACCCGCCTTGGGATACTTGTAGGTGTAGGAGGTGGGATACTGCCCCTCTCCGTACATGGGCATACTATACTCGCTTACCTCACTTTCGTCGGTACGGACGAAGGCTAAGTAGCCACTATCTTCGCTCCAGCTCATTAGCCGGGTCGTCTCCAGCTCTTCCTCGTAGACCCAGTCGGTGATACCGTTCATGACCTTGTTACGTGTGGCATCATTTGTTACCTGTACCTCGGTATCAAACTCAAACTTCTTGATGAAGATGTTCCCCTCACGTACGAAGGCAACCATCTTGCCATCTGGGCTGAAGGTCGGTATCATTACCTTGCCCGGCTCCTGACTGAGCGGTTCGATACGATTGCGTCGTACGTCGTAGTGGTAAGCGTTGCCTTTCCACGAGCGACGATAGATGGACTCTCGGTTGGTGATCAGGAGGATGTGATGCCCCTTTGGCTCGAGGAGGTAGTCGTCGAAGTGCTTGAACTCACAGTCCCTAGCCCTATCTACGCTGAACAAGGTGTCGATGAGCTTCCCCGTGGCAAAGCTATACCGGAGGATCGCCCTATGTCCCGCATCCATCATTGTGTAGTGCAGACCATCACTCATGGAGCGCATACCTCGTCCTGCAGGGCGAGCAGAGAATATGCCAGCATTGATCTCCTCGATCGTCATGATACGGGAGCCATTCTGAGCAGAGAGACTTCCTACCCCAAGACTAAGGGCCAGAAGTGAGAGAGAGAGTAATTTGCGCATAATTGCTATAGTGTAATTTGTACTTCACAAAGATACTAAAAGCGGTGCAGTATCCCTAGGAATAGTCCTCTCGTGAATGGGGAGGGAGACGTATGCCCCCTTTTAGTCTCCTCCACTCTCTGACACTATTGGGTGTGTCATTTTATACTCGGGGAAGGCTTAACTCTACTCTCTGGAGCGACGAACTGTTCGCCCCGAGAAATGTGCCAAAGGAGAGAGCTCTATCGAGGATACTTAGAGCTAGGTAGTGTACACGTGGATACATAGTAGTATACACGTGTGTATACCTTAGTGTACTCACGTGTACACTTTTCCCTCCTAGGTAGTAGGGCGATGCTCGATCCGTCTACACCTGGGTATGTATACTGCTACCTCGTGTGTATGCCCTTCGACCGCAGGCTTTTTGACCTCTAGTAGCCTCATGGGGAGCCCTGCCCTTACGTCTCGTTGATAGGTCTACGATCCCCTTCATCGAAGGTCTCCCCATAGCCCTATATAGTGCGTCGCTACCATTCTGTGGAGTGGATATGAAGGATGGGGCATAGAGCACCCTATCCCTTCGGCTGAGGTATAAAGCGATTTACCCCAGGCATCCTACGAGGGTGATGCCTGGGGTAGACCTAGCTGGGGTGGGGAGGGCTTGCTCGCTAGCCTTGTGCTGGAGTTAGGGATGCTTGTTCCTTCCTGTCGCTATAATCCTTCGTGAGGAGCTCCCACGAGAGCCGTAGCCAAACGAGGGTCGGGGGTAGAGCCTTTAGCGCATAGGGGATTACGTAGCTCTCTCGGAGAGACCTTGGGAATAAATCCGAGGGTGAAAGACTTGAGAGAATGAACGTAAAGACAAGAAGTGCTATATCCCATCCATTGCGCTTCCAAGGAGAGGTCATATACCACAAAGCAACCCCAGCAAGGGCTATAATATATGTGCTGGATTCGCTCCCCGTACTAAAGAGCACAGTGAAAAGTAGCGTCGAACTAAGGATCGCATAGCGGAAGGCTAGGTGCTTGTACTGGCTGATGCGCAGGTAAGGAAGGGCAAAGACCGCCAGCCCTGGCAAAATCACTGCTAGATCAGAGTAGGTCGCACAGCCCGTCCCCTTGCGTATCATCCCGAGGAGGGATATGTTTTGCATGAGCGAGAAGTGGTTCTCTCCGTTCTTAGCTGCTAGCCTTGTGAACCATTCGACGTATTGCCCAAGTACATAGTCGGGACTGCTTAGAAGCATCGGGGCAACAAAGCACACGACCGACCACCCAATAAGAGCTAATATGAAGCGGGGCTTTCGCTTGACAAAGAAGAAGAATGCTAGTCCTACAATGCCGTAGAGCTTGACGAAAGTCCCTAGAATGATGAGGAAGGCAGCCAATACCTCTTGTTTGCGTTCGATAGCAGCAAAGGCACCGATAATGATCGCAGCGATAGCTATGTTAAACTGCTGCATTTGTAGAGCCGTCAAGAGCTCGTGAGCACAGAACCAATAGAGGAATATTTGCTTTCCTTGCTCCAAGGGTAATCGGCGTACAGCATAGTACATCACCAGTGAGAGAGCGACAAGCCATAGGAGCAAGCCGATGGCATCAGGTACCAGCGCAAAGGGAGCGATTACGAGGCTAAAGAATGGCCCATAATAGTTATGGTCATTGTACTCGTTGGGGTAAGGGTTGTAGAGTGAGACCTGCTGAATGGTGTGCCAAAAGACACCACGAAAGATCAAGAAGTTATTATGCCTATGTGCTACTATCTTGGTTAAGCCCGCTAGGATAGGAAGCAGAGTCCAAAGACCAAGTAACGTGCGAGGGTCAGAAAAGAAAGGTCGTCGGAGGAAGGTGTAGACCTTATTCCATAGGATAACGAGCTTATCGATCATCGTCATTGTGCTTGAGGAACTGTGCGATATGATAGCGGGGACGTTGCTTGATCTCTATATAGATCTTGCCGATATACTGCCCTATGACCCCGATGGATAAAAGTAGGATACTCCCGATGAACCATAGGGAGAGCATTAGCGAAGCCCAGCCTGGCACAGAGAGATGCTCTACATAGGAGACCACGACATACACCGCCATACATATGCTGATGAGGAGGAAGGCTAAGCCCATACCGATGATCCAACTAATAGGGCGTGTAGTGAAGGACGTAATCCCATCTACGGCTAGTAAGAGGAGCTTACGATAGTTGTACTTCGAGGTACCTGCCTCTCGCTCTCGTATTACGTCATCCACAGTAGTGGAGGGGAAGCCAAGTTGAGGAATAATTCCCCTGAGATAGAGGTTTCGCTCAGGGTATAGGGCGAGAGCATCGAGGGCTCGACGGCTCATAAGGCGAAAGTTCGTGTGATTGTAGATCATACGTATGCCCATTGCCTGCTGTAGACGATAGAAAGCTTGTGCCGTCGTCCGCTTGAGGAAGGGATCTGCCGCACGAGATACCTTCACTCCATAGACTATATCGTAGCCTTCGGCAAGCCTGTCCAGCATCTCCTCTACGGCATCCAAATCGTCTTGTAGGTCGGAGTCGATGGTGACTACTGCATCTGAGTACTCACGAGCCTGCATCATTCCTGCCATGATTGCTAGCTCGCTACCTACATTACCTGCAAGGCTAAGCCCGTCTACATAGGGGCAGGTACGATGTAGCTCCTTGATGATAGGCCATGTCTGGTCTTGACTCCCATCATTGATGAAAAGGATACGACTCTCAGGGGTAACCTTCCCAAGGCTAATCATACGCTCAAGGAAGGCAGAGAGTGCGCCAGCAGAGTGGGAGAGCGTTGCCTCCTCATTGTAACACGGGGAGACAATCGTAAGGCGAGGGGGCATGTTAGCTAAGGCTATTTAGGCTATCAGTAAATTCGGTGAAGGTGACAAAGGTTGTCCCTTCCTCCTTGAAGGCTGAGATCCACTTGCTGAGACGCTCCTTCATGCCATCTCCGGCATTATTGCGGACGATGAAGGGGAGCTTGAGCTCAGGATGGTCACCCAGTGGATAAAACTCCCATGGATGGAAGTAGACAACGAGGTAGCCATCATGCCTAAGCGTGCGTCTACAGAGCCAGCGATACAGCCCAAAGGGTAGGTTGTGACACGATAGCCAAAAGAGAGGGAAACGTAAGATGGGGGTTACCGAAGCAGGGATCTGAAGTATGCCCTCCTTCATGAAGTAGGTCCGAGGTGTAGATAGGTGCATGTACCGCCCTGGAATGAAGGTGGGGTTTAGGGAAGAATTGTAGGTATATCCTGCCCTCTGCACCTCTTGCTCTGCTACGGGCATCATACGTGCCTGACGATAGCCACGTATAGTGACACCTGTCTGTGTCTCTAGGGCATCCTTGCTTCGCTTTAGATCTGCCGCCTCGAAGGTCCAGTGATAGTAGCCATGTGAGGCAAGTTCATGTCCTTCGTCGAGGAGACGGGTGATGACAGCTGGGGCAAGTTGAGCAAAGTTAGCCGTAGAGAAGAAGGTTGCTTTTACCTGATGTTCTTTTAGGATGTCTAGGATAGCCTCTGTCCCCGCTACCGAGATACGTGCTTGCTCCTCCATCGGTAGCTCCACACCATGCTCCCTCGGTACGTCGAACTCCTCAATGTCAAAGCTGAGGAGGATATACGGTTTTCGTTTATTCATCGCCTTATATGAGTCCGTCGATAAACTTCTTGAGAGGATCCAAGTAAGGTGCATTAAGATCCCAATGTTTAACGTCCTTGTAGTGCCTGGCTCCTTCTGCTGCAACTTTCTCATCCTTCTCATCTCGAAGTAGGCTAGCATAGGAATAGAACTTCGTCTTAGAGCTAGGAAGATTATGCGAAGGGACAAGAGACGGTTTTAGCCCACGGAGTGCACTAATGAAATTATCCCAACAGTCAATAACGGGTTGGTACGCCTTAGGTACGAGGTGCTCCAAGAGATCCTCAAGGCAACCACTATTCGCATCATCAGGAATTAGGAAGATGCGAGCTTTAGAACCAAATTCATCAAGCTTGCTTTGTAGCTGGGATCGCCTAGTGGATACATTCACGTCAGCATCGAAAATCAGTGCCGTAAGTAGACCATCATCCTCAGCCTCTTTTAGTGTAGAGGCTGAGGTACTCCAGTTTCCCCATCCTCCAGCAGAGTGTATTTCTTTGAAAAAGTCTGAATAACCTAAATGAGCTATATACTCCTCGAGGAAGCGTTTATCAGCTTCTCCCTCTACTACAATCAGTGCCTTTTTTTGCGACATAATGCTATTTGCGCAGTTCGGTTTCATTCTCTATCGCAGTTCTTATTCCTGCAGTATTATATCTGTAGGCTTGTAGTCCACCAAGCTTGGTCATAGCAATCCTATATAGGCTCATGAAATCATCATCAAGGCCTGTATCTGTGATTTCGTCTGCTAGGCTTTGTAGTGTTTCTAGACTATGTGTGGTGATGAATAGCTGTAATTCTATCTTCTTAACTACATCCAGCAAAATCCTCCAAAGCTTCCTAAGAGCTGTATAATGCAATCCATTTTCGAACTCATCGATGAGTATAACTTTTTTCGTGAACACGGGCTCTAGGGAAGACGTCAGTACATTTAAGTACTTCGATATACCGTCCCCCATCATTTCTAGAGGGAGTAATTCCCTTACATCATCAATCGCGATAAATATACCAGAAGAGGTCGACTCAAGATCTGTAACCTTTGGGTCGAAGTTCTTTAAGTAATCAATAATCTCTTCTTTCCTTCTTTCTTTTATTAGCTTATCTAGATCTTCCCGTGTGGTGCTGTTTGCACGCTGTATGGGAGATAGGAATGTACAAAGGATGGCTTCCTCATAATCTTTTTCATGTGCAAACTTGAAGCCGTCTTCTCGTAGCAATAATTCATTTTCATGTAGATCACCCTCTATACCATACGATGCGATCAATCCTTCTATTTGTCTTTTGGGGGCATTCTTGGTAGATTGAGGAATGAAGGAACTTTGTATATCTGTCTCAATGGCTTTGAACTTGGGCGATATTTCAAGTTCATATTCCCCATCCACTGTATTTCCCTTGATAGATATCCGATCTAAGGATATATTATGAAAGAGATAGCGAATACCCATCTGTTGCTGAGGGCTGGAAATACCTCGCGCTCTATTGATCTGGATAGATAACGGGAGGTTTGACATTCCTGACAGTAGGAAGATTGCCTCTAAGATAGAGGTTTTTCCGATGTTATTCCCTCCAACGAAGACATTTATTGGGGCAAACTCTTTGACTTCAAGATGATCTATGCCACGGAAATTATCAATGGTGATGTCTTTGAAATACATAGCTTTTTAGTTTTTATCTAGTGAGATTAGATGACTTACTTAAAGAGCGCAGCTAGCTTCGTGATGCTCTCCTCGACTGGGGCACCTTCGTAGAGGATCCCGTAGACAGTGTCGCAGATGGGCATGGTCACTTGGTAGCGTTGGTTGATCTCGTGGATGCACTTAGCTCCGTAGTAGCCTTCGGCCACCATGTTCATCTCCATCTGGGCTGCACGTACGCTGTAGCCCTTCCCGATCATGTTCCCAAAGGTGCGGTTACGGCTGTAGCTCGAGTAAGCTGTCACGAGTAGGTCTCCGAGGTAGACGGACTCAGTGACATCACGGTTCAGCAGGTGAACTGTCCCGACGAAGTGACTCATCTCTGCAATCGCGTTGGAGATAAGGACAGACTGGAAGTTGTCTCCCTTGTTCATGCCATGGCAGATACCAGCAGCGATAGCGTAGATATTCTTGAGCACGGCAGCGTACTCGATGCCCACGACGTCACGGCTTACGGCACAGTGGACGTAGTCGTTGCTGAAGAGCTCCTCGCTAAGCACCTTGGCCTTGCCGAGGTCGAAGCATCCTACAGTCAAGTAGGACATCCGATCCTTAGCTATCTCTTCGGCATGGCAGGGCCCTGCGATAACACCGATCTGACCTGGGCGTAGCTCCTTGTACTCCTGTAGGTAGTCGGAGATGAGGATGTTCTCCTCTGGTACCATCCCCTTGATCGCATTGATGATGAGCTTGGTGCGGATGACCGAGGTACGTACCCGCTTCAGGTAATAGCGGATATAGGGGGAGGGCGTCGCCAGGATCACTGTGTCGCAGGCACGGAAGAAGTCATTGATATCCGAGTCAGTGAAGAAGGTGATACGAGAGGTATCGAACGTCACCGAGGTCAGATAGCTGGGGTTGTGCTTGAGGCGGGTAAACTCCTTGATATGATTGGCCGTACGAAGGAGCCAGTTGAGGTGTGGCTGCCTCGTCAGGACGATCTTAGCCAAGGCTGTTGCCCAGCTCCCTCCTCCGAGGATACCTATACGTCCGGGTAGGTTTGAAGAGACTTCTGCCATGATACTAAATCCTTGCAGTGCAGTGAATAGGGTACTCCAAAGCTGGCTGAGCTATCTGTGACTCTGCCCAATGGCGGTCACACGGATGGCTCGTGATACCTGCAGTGGCACTACATATATTATGCTTTTGCACTCTATATGTACCCTGTAGAGTGGAGATATTAACTAGCGATGCTACGTACATCTTCGCTGTCGAAGCGGCTATGGAGAGGCCTCTAATAAAGGCCTCTCCATAGTCCTTTTACTCAGTCCAAGCCGTCACCTCATCTAGGGTGATGGCTGGGAGCTCTAGCTTATACTTCTTCTTGATGTCCATGAGTTGCTGGAGTAGGCGACCGGGCTTCTCCTCTGCCTTTACTGCAGCGAGTGTCAGGTAGCCAGCCTTGTGCAGTACGGGTACCCATTCCTCGGGAATACCTGCGGAGGTAAAGACCTCCTTCTTGTCACGGGGTAGGACCTTCTCGGGGCGCATCTGAGGGAAGAGTAGTACTTCCTGAATGCTTTCCTGTCCTGTCAGGAGCATGACCAGACGATCCATCCCTATGCCCATACCGCTAGTGGGCGGCATGCCGTACTCTAGGGCACGGAGGAAGTCGTGGTCGATGAACATAGCCTCGTCATCGCCCTTCTCCGAGAGACGGAGCTGATCCTCGAAGCGCTCACGCTGGTCGATGGGGTCATTCAGTTCGGAGTAGGCGTTGGCAAGCTCCTTACCGTTGACCATGAGCTCGAATCTCTCGGTGAGGAGTGGATTCGTGCGATGCTCCTTAGTTAGAGGGGACATCTCCTTAGGGTAATCGGTGATGAAGGTTGGTTGGATATAGCTCCCCTCACACTTCTCTCCGAAGAGTTCGTCGATGAGCTTACCCTTGCCCATTGTATCATCGACCTCTATGCCAAGGCTCTTGCAGGTAGCACGTAGCTCCTCCTCGTTCATACCACTGACGTCGATACCCGTATGCTCGTGGATAGCATCGAGCATTGTGACTCTGCGATAGGGAGCCTTGAAGTCGATCTCACGCTCTCCGACCTTGACCTTTGTGGTACCAAGCACACTCAGGCAGATATGCTCTAGCATCTGCTCCGTGAAGCTCATCATCCAGTCATAGTCCTTGTAGGAGACATAGATCTCCATAGCGGTGAACTCGGGGTTGTGCGTACGATCCATGCCCTCGTTGCGGAAGTTACGGCTGAACTCATAGACCCCCTCGAAGCCACCCACGATGAGGCGCTTTAGGTAGAGCTCATTGGCGATACGCAGATAGAGGGGGATGTCTAGTGCGTTGTGGTGCGTGATGAAGGGTCTAGCTGCTGCACCACCGGGTATGGGCTGTAGGACGGGTGTATCGACCTCGATGTAACCACGGTCGTTGAAGAACTGACGCATGGCATTGAAGATGCGAGTACGCTTGAGGAAGATCTCCCGGACATGGGGGTTGACTACGAGGTCTACGTAACGCTGGCGGAAGCGTAGCTCGGGGTCAGTAAAGCTGTCGAAGACCTCGCCATCCTTCTCCTTGACGACGGGGAGGGGACGCAGAGCCTTCGATAGGAAGGTGAGTGAGTGAGCTTGTACGGAGATCTCGCCCATCTGTGTGCGGAAAACTTCTCCCGAGACACCGATGAAGTCACCAATGTCCATGAGCTTCTTCACTATACTATTATATAGGGTCTTGTCCTCGCCTGGGCAAAGGTCATCTCTCGTGATGTAGATCTGGATACGTCCAGTCGAGTCCTGTAGCTCTAGGAAGGAGGCCTTGCCCATGATACGGCGACTCATCACTCGACCTGCTACACTGACGGCTCGGCGAGGTGCTTCGTCCTCGAAGGTATCTAGTATCTCACGGGCATACCCCGTGACCTTATACTCCTCTGCGGGATAGGGGTTAATACCAAGGCTGCGAAGCTCCTCTAGGCTACGACGGCGGAAGATTTCCTGCTCGCTCAGCTCTAAGATATTCATTTCTTAATCTATGCTGTCTGAATATTTACTTTTCTCGTTAGCGCAAAGATACGTCATTTATCTCAAAGAACTAGTAGAGGAGCCCCTATAGAAAGGCTCAGGAGACTCCCCCTCGTGGGGGAATCTCCTGAGCCTTTCTGTATTGTGCTCGTGGCGTGTGCCTCGACTAGAGCTCTGTAGAGTCTGCACTAGCCTCAGCGACGGCAGGCATGATCCTCACGAGCTCAATCTCGAAGACGAGGGTGCTGAAGGGAGGGATCTTCTCTCCTGCATAGCGTGCACCATAGGCTAGGTCTGAGGGGATGACCACCTTGACCTTACCACCAGGCTTCATGAGCTGTAGGATCTCGGTCCAGCCCTTGATCACGCCGTCTACGCGGAACTCTGCGGGCTTGCCCTTTGATTCGTCGAAGACCGTACCATCAATGAGCTTCCCGACATAGTTCACCTGGACTACATCCGTAGCAGCGGGGGCGTTACCATTACCTTCCTTGAGGACCTTGTAGGCAAGGCCACTTGCCGTGGTCTGTACGCCAGCTTCCTTCTTGAACTCAGCGATGAAGGCAGCACCCTTGGTTCTATTCTCACCATACTGCTCTTCCATCTGCTTCTCCATCTCAGCTTCGTACTTCTTGCGGTCAGCCTCAGCCTTGATATCGTAGTACTTCTGGGCGATTGCACCGAGGCTATCACTTAGCTTAGCTCGTGAAGCAGAGTCGGCACTCAGAGCCTTCTTGAAGCCTGCCATGAAGACAGCCTTCTTTAGGACAGAGTCGTCCTTGAAGCGCATAGCAGCCTGTACCCCCTGCATCTGACCGACGTAGTACCAGAGCTTGGTGGTGTCGCTATTGAAGCCTTCTTCGAAGCCCTTGAAGAATAGGGTAGAGTCTACGTTCTCACCCTGAGCCTGTGCGCCCTTGATGGCGTTGAGGAGCTCACTTGCGCTGCCAAATCCGACGGCATAGGAGACGCTGTCTGCGTTGTCCTTGAGGTTGGCGTCTCCCCCCTTTCCACAGGAGTAGAGACCGAGGGCCATAGCTGTGGCAGCTAGGAGGATTGAAATCTTCTTCATTGTTATCTATTTGATATTAATAGTTTGTATTCGTTGCTATCTTTTTCGTTCGGGGGACTTCTTCTTCGCTGGGATAGTCTTGACCGAGGACTCCACTGTCTGCTCTTGAGGTGAGGCTACGGTATCCTTGCTCTGGTAGGGCTTGATCTCGAGGAGCTCTACCTCGAAGAGTAGTGGGGCATTGGCTGGTATCACACCTCCTGCTCCTCGCTCTCCATAGGCGAGAGCGGGTGGGATGAGGAACTCATACTTTGCCCCCCGGGTCATTAGGGCCATACCCTCTGTCCATCCGGGGATGACGTCTCCGAGAGAGAAGGTCGCGGGCTCGCCACGGTCGTAGGAGTTGTCAAAGACCTTCCCCCCGGCCAGTCTCCCGATGTAGTTTACCACCACCGTATCCCGCTGTGTAGGACGAGGCCCCTGAGAGGCTCGTAGTATACGGTACTGTAGTCCGCTCTCGGTGACCTTGACTCCCTCTTTGGATTTATTGGCATTGAGGATAGAGTCTGCCTTGGCTATAGAGGCCTTGCGCTCAGCCTCTCTTACCTCCATATAGTAGTCCTCGAAGAGCCGTTTGGCATCCTCTGCTGTGATCTTAGTTGCCCCTCCTAAGAAGGCATCTGAGAAGCCCTGAAGAACCTGTCGCCGATCTAGTGAGTCCCCTGGAGCCTGAGCTGTAGCCTCGCGAAAGGCTTCGCTACCGAGCAACCCAAAGGCATAGGATATGGAGTCCCGCTGGGTGGCGAGGCCTACAGTGCTAGCCTTCTTCCCGAGGGAGCATGCTCCGAGTCCGAGGCTGAGCCCCCCGACCAGAAGGGCATAGAAGAGTGGGGTAGAGCCTTTCATAGCTTACTTGTTGACGATGGCGATGAGCTCGATGATGAAGATGAGGGTACTCCCTGGCTGGATCATCTGCCCTGCTCCACGATCGCCATAGGCTAGGTCAGCGGGGATCACGACCTTCCACTTGGATCCTACGGGCATGAGCTGCAGGATCTCTGTCCAGCCCTTGATGACGCCCTGCAGAGGGAAGGTGGCTGTCTCTCCACGATCCATCGAGCTGTCGAAGACCTGGCCATTGATGAGTGTGCCGTGGTAGTGGCACTCTACGGAGTCCGTGAGCTGAGGCTTGGGGCCATCTCCCATCTTGATCACCTCATACTGGAGGCCACTAGGGAGGGTCGTCACACCGGCCTTGTGACCGTTGATCTTGAGGAATTCCTCGCCAGCCTCCTTGTTACGCTCTATGGCACGGCGCTGTACGTCCTGGAAGTAGCTATTGACGACCTCTCGGGCCTCTTCGTAGCTCATCTTGGGCTCCCCTTCCTCATACACAGTACGAAAGGCCGAGAGGAAGTCCTCAAAGTTGATCTCATCGAAGCCTGAGGCTCGGAAGTTTTGACCGATGCTCAGCCCTAGGGCGTAGCTAACCTTGTCCATATCTATTGTATCTATATTATATATGTTATTCTGTTAGTCCAGGGGTGTACAATCCCCTCTAGCTATCAGGGCACAAAGTTAATGATTTCTCAGAATAAAGCGAGTCTGATGCCCACACCGTCGGGATGCCACATTCCAGGGTCGACGCATGATCTCGCTCGCACTCCTGCCTTTGGATCTTCGGGGGCATTATTTCATATCCCAGGGAGCCTTAGCCCATCACTAAAGATCCTAGGCATTATTCCCAAGAAACAGACATACAAGCGAGCCCTACAGAGGAGATACTTAGAGTGAGGTAGTGTACACGCGTGTATACTGTTGTGTACACGTGGGTATACAGTTGTGTA
>NZ_CAJPPN010000001.1 GCF_905372525.1 uncultured Porphyromonas sp. | reverse complement strand
ACGGGATGTTGTTGGGTAAAACCTCCGCGACACATAGGAGCTGTATGACCCTCCCCTTACTGGAGGATGATGCGGATATTCTCCTTTTTCCCTTTGGGTGATAGCCTGGACCTTCATCCATACGGGATGTTGTTGGGTAAAACCTCCGCGACACATAGGAGCTGTATGACCCTCCCATTACCTCCTCGCCATAGTTCGCGCGTGAGCGCGTACATATTGTATAGTTAGAGGGGCATCGAGGAATGAGCTATGAGCTTGAGGGCTCCTCGGTAACACACTCACCCAAAATCCTCCATATATAACCTGCTCTGTATCAAACATACCGAGAGGGTAAAAACGCTCTTACCGAGAGCCCTCATACGCTCTCGGTAAGAGCGTCCTCGTCACCTATGTAAGGTGACGAGGACGCTCATTATAGGAGCGCAGATGCGCTCTTAGTACGTTCGTTTCGACACTTCCGACACGTTTGATCTGATTATCTCGGAGATCCCCTAGCGATCGGAGCTATGGATACGCTTAAGCTATTCGATCTATCAGGCTTAACTAGTTCACCTAAGGCTACCTCCAGAAGGCCATAGCCCAGATAATGCAAGCAAGCTTCGTTTGGATAGAGCGCCTGGGTAGACATCTGTGGCACACGCCCTAGCTCCAATATAAAGTAGCATGCTTAGACGAGGAAAAATCGTGTATCTTTGTAGGCATAAAAGATATTATTGGTGTTGTACGGTTTCGTTCTAGACCACTCTTGTGGGGAATAGCAAGCCGTAAACAGAAAAGAAGTACATATGAAACAGAGCAAGACCAAAACGCTTGTCACAGCAGGTCTCTTGACCCTCCTTGGAACGACCACAGCCGGGGCACAGACCGCGGAGACCTTCTCACCCGTACTCACGGCTGTACCCTCGCTACAGATCGCTCCTGATGCCAGAGCCTCTGCTATGGGAGATCAAGGGACGTCCACAAGTCCTGACCCCTACGCACAGTATTGGAATCCCGCTAAGTTTGCTTTCATCAAGAGTAGCTCAGGTCTATCTCTGGGCTATACCCCTTGGCTCTCTCGTCTGGTATCAGATATTGCTCTGATGCACGTCGGGGGATATTACAAGATCGGTGGAGAGGAAGGGACACAGACCCTGGGAGCCTCACTTCGCTACTTCACCCTTGGCAAGCTCACTCGCTGGGATGCTACTGGGAAGAGCCTTGGAGAAGCACACCCCAATGAGTTTGCCTTCGACGTGAGCTATGCTCGCAAGCTCTCTGAGAGCTACTCGATGGCCGTCGCCCTTCGCTATATCCACTCCGACCAGGGAGCAGGCCAGGGACAGAGTGCAGGCAAAGCCTTCGCAGCGGACATCGCAGGCTACCTCCACAAGTATGTGACCCTAGGGGGAGCGGAGGCTCTGTGGACACTGGGCTTCAATGTACGCAATATCGGTACCAAGATCTCCTTCGACGGGGGAGCTAACACCTCCTTCATCCCGACGAACCTAGGGCTAGGGACTGGGCTCCTCTATCCCATCGATGAGACCAATGCGATCTCGTTCAACGTCGAGGCTAACAAACTCCTCGTCCCTACACCTCCCCTTGCTGGTGATGCGCAGAAGATCAAGAGCTACACCAGTACCTCCTCCATCGCTGGGATCTTCAAGAGCCTCGGTGATGCTCCCGGAGGCTTCAAGGAAGAACTGCGGGAGATCCGCCTCAGCCTCGGTGCCGAGTACAACTACAATGATAAGTTCTTCGTTCGTGCAGGCTACAGCTACCTCCACCCGACAAAGGGCAACCTACAGGCGCTCACAGCTGGAGCAGGCTTCCGCACCAAAGCCTTCCGTATCGATGCCTCCTATCTGATCTCTACGATCGCTAATAATCCGCTGGATCAGACCCTACGCTTTACACTGGCCTTTGACATAGAGGGTCTACGCACACTACTCAAATAACATAGGATGAAGATACCCTACAGAATAGGTTTCGGCTACGACGTCCATCGTCTGGAGTCAGGATATGACCTTTGGCTCGGCGGGGTGAAGATCCCACACGAGTTAGGGCTAAAGGGACACTCCGATGCAGACGTGCTCCTACATGCTGTCTGCGATGCCCTCCTAGGTGCAGCTGCCCTAGGAGACATCGGGGTACACTTCCCTCCCACGGATATGGCCTACAAGGGGATAGACAGCAAGGTACTCTTAGGACGTGTCTGCGAACTCCTCCGCAAGGAGGGCTATGAGATCGGTAATATCGATGCGACGATAGCAGCTGAGGCTCCGAAGCTCAATCCCCACATCCCCACGATGAGACAGGTCATGGCAGAGGTCATGGGTGTAGAGGTCGGGGCCATCTCCATCAAGGCTACGACGACCGAGCGTCTGGGCTTCGTCGGACATCGCGAGGGAATGGAGGCCTATGCGACAGCTCTCATCGTACGTCGCGAATAGGACAAACCTAAGAAGTAGATCTCCAGCAAAAGTAAAAGGCTAGGGCACGGATACGAAGGTCGTATCCGTGCCCTAGCCTTTGTTAGACCTCCTCTGGAGAGGAGTACTCGAAGTATTTCCTAGCTTGAGGGATATGGCCCTCGGCTAGTCAAACTTTTTGGAGAAGCGTAGGGAGGCCTCGCCCATGAACTCTTTGATCCGCTGCTCCTCGGCACGCTTGCAGATCAGGAGTACCCCGTCGCTCTGTGCGATGATGCAGTCATCGATCCCCTGTACGACGACGAGCTGATCGCCCTCGCCATCTATGGAGACGATGTTTCCCTCTGCTTCGTAGAAGAGCGCTTCGGTATGGAGAGCTACGTTGGCTCGATCCCCCGACTTCTTGAGGTCGTAGAGCGAACCCCAAGTCCCGAGATCTGCCCAGCCGAAGTCCACGGGGAGTACCATCACATTATCGGCCTTCTCTAGGACAGCGTAGTCGATCGAGATATTGGGGCACTGAGAGAAGATCGCACTGACACGGCTCTGCTCATCGGGCTGGGCATAGTGCCCCCTAGCCTCGTCAAGCACAGAGGTGAGTGCAGGGAGGTAGCGATCGAAGGCCTCGTGGATTGTCTTTACGTTCCAGACGAACATCCCACTATTCCAGAGGAACTCACCACTCTCATAGAAGACTTTGGCCATCTCCAGGTTGGGCTTTTCCGTGAAGGTCTTCACCTTGACGAATCCCTGCTCAGCTCCGCTAGCTATCTGGATATAGCCGTAGCCTGTCTCAGGACGAGATGGACGAACTCCCAGGGTGACGAGCTGAGGATGCTCAGCGACGTATCTGAGTGCCTCCCATATGGCATCATCGAAGACAGCCTCCTGTAGGATGAGATGATCGGCAGGCGTGACGACGATGTTTGCGTTCGGGTTCTTCGCCTGGATGTGGTAGGTAGCCCATCCGATACAGGGAGCTGTATTCCTTCGCATAGGCTCTAGGAGGAGCTGACTGGGATGTAGCTCTGGGAGCTGCTCGAGGACGAGATCGCGATAGGTGGCATTGGTCACGACGACGAAGTTTTCCTTCGGTACGATTTTCGAGAAGCGATCGAATGTCATCTGCAGGAGTGTACGCCCAGTCCCGAAGATATCGAGGAACTGCTTCGGCTTACTCTCTCTACTATAGGGCCAGAAGCGACTGCCGACCCCCCCGCCCATTATGACGCAATAGTTATCTGTGAGCATAGCTATAATGTTTAACTATCTATGGATATGTGTTATGCTACAAAAGTAGCGAATATACGATAACTAACCTCTTCACCCTCCTGTGGAGTTAGAGCGAGAAGGAGGCTGATCCGATGAGGTTGCCGTCGGCGAAGATCCTCAGGCTATAGGTGCCGTGCTGAAGGCTCTCCTCGACAGGCCAGTACATGACGAGCTGGGTCTCCTCGCCGTTGTACTCGATCTCTCGGCGTATAGAGTACGGGATCTGCTTCCCCTCGAAGGCAAACGTCCCGCCTCCAGCCTTGGTCAGGAGCTCATCATTGGGCTGCATGATCCGACAGTAGAAGGTCTTCTCTCCGACCTCGGCCGTGACATTCTTGGCAACGGTGAAGCGGATCTGCAGATTGGTGATTTTGGATAGGTTCTTCGTAGGCTTACCGCGCTTATCGACGGGTGTGATACTGATGGCTGTAGCATCAAGCTTTGCAGCGAGCTTCACCCGGTCGGTGAGATGCGCCTTCTCGGAGGACAGCTGCTGCGCCTGGCTAGTCACACGCTCATAGTTTGCTTTGACCTCGGTATTCTCTGCTCTCAATCGTTCGTTAGCGACCTGGAGAGAATCGATCTGTACCACATAGGTACGGAGGACATTCCGCAGTGTGGTCACCTCACGGTTTAGCTGATCGATACGCTTAGCACTGGTCGCCTTGCTTGCCTTGAGTTCGTTCTGTAGCTGTTCAACCTTGGCTCGCTCTGCGAGGATCTGATTGATGAGGGAGTCTGTAGCGAGGGAGAATTTCTGTTCTCCCTGGCCCTCCGAGAGTTTCTTGTACTGGATATCGTATTCGGCAGCGAGCTTGGAGAGTTCCTCTTCCATGATCTCCTTCTGCTGATTGACGAGGACTTCTTTCTCCTGCTGTAGCTCTGCGCGCTCATTTCGTAGGACGAAGAAGAAGCCTACGAGGAGGGCGAGGATGACTGCTACAGAGGCGAGGATGACATACTTCGTCTTGACCTGTCTACTTGCAGGCTGTTGGGAATCGGAGTATTGGGACATTGCGTTACCTTCTGATGTGATGAGAGAGAGATAATTCCACTGGCACTATAGTGCGGCTCTGAGACGAACGAGACGCTCAAGGAGTCCCTCGAAGAGATCTAAGGGGAGCATGTTCGCCCCATCACTCTTGGCCGAGGCAGGGTCAGGGTGCGTCTCGAAGAAAAGCCCGTCGGCTCCCACAGCTACAGCGGCCTTGGCTATCGTCTCGATGAGAGCGGGCTTTCCACCAGTGATACCACTGGCCTGATTGGGACGCTGTAGAGAGTGTGTCACGTCCATCACCGTAGGAAAGCCTGTGGCACGCATAGCGGGGATGTTGGTAAAGTCCACGACGAGATCTGAGTAACCGAAGCTATTGCCTCGCTCGGTAAGGATCACCTGGTCGTTGCCACACTCGGTGACCTTGTGTGCCGCATGTTCCATACCAGAGGCCGAGAGGAACTGTCCCTTCTTGATATTAACAATCCTCCCCGTACGAGCGGCAGCAGCAATGAGATCCGTCTGACGGCAGAGGAAGGCTGGGATCTGTAGGACGTCTACATACTGGGCAGCCATCTCGGCCTCTTGGGTCTCATGGATGTCGGTGACGACAGGGACATCAAAAGTCTCCCGCACCCGACGAAGGATGCGAAGGGCCTTCTCATCTCCAATCCCTGTGAAGCTGTCCACTCGGGAGCGGTTAGCCTTGCGATAGGATCCCTTGAATATGTATGGGATGTCTAGTCGTGAGGCGATCTCGACGATACGCTCTGCGATGAAGAGAGGTGTATCCTCATCCTCTATTGCGCAGGGACCAGCCATGAGGAAGAAGTTAGGTCCCTTGGTTAGATCTTTATACGTGATCATACTTATTCTGAGATTAGCTGTCCTCCCAGCGACGGAGTAGCTGTAGGGCTAGCTCTACCTGGTCTTGTATTGGGAGCATAGCGTCTATATAGTGTAGCGTAAATCCCCGACGCTCCATCCCTCGGAACCAGGTCATCTGTCGCTTGGCAAACTGATGGATGGCTGTCTCTAGTGAGGTGAACATCTCATCATAGCTTATGTCCCCGAGGAGATAGCGAGTGACAAACTTATACTCTAGTCCATAATAGATAAGATCCTCGGCAGGGATACCTGAGGCGAGTAATCCCTCTACCTCACCGATCATATTCTGATGCTCTAGTCGCTCCCTCAAGCGTAGCGTAATGCGAGAGCGACGCTCCTCGCGAGGGAGATCCAGACAGAGGATGAGACTATCGATAGGAGGATACTCTGTATAGTCTAAGCCTGAGGCTCGCTGTTGTCTGATATACTCTGCGATCTCTATAGCCCGTATCGCACGCTGGGGAGAGTCTAGGTCTGTCGTATTGTGGAGTGCTCCATAGCTAGAGAGCCTTATACGTAGAGCCTCTAGCGTCTCCCCTCGGAGTGCTTCCCGCAGTGAGGGGTTAGGGGGGACGTCTGGCAGATGGTACCCTCGGAGGACAGCCTCGGCATACAACCCTGTACCACCACAGAGGATCGGATAGCGGATACCCCGCTCGGTCAGATCCTCGTAGGCTCGGTGAAAAGCTCTCTGCCAAGAGAATAAACTAAAGCGTTCTCCTGCTGGTACGAGGTCGATCAGGTGATAGGCGATGCTCTGCCCACGATGGTTGTATTCACCTAGATCCTTCCCCGTACCGATATCCATCCCCTTATAGAGCTGACGAGAGTCTGCACTGAGTATCTCTCCCCCGAGCTCATAGGCTAGATGGACTGCTAGAGAGGTCTTGCCAGAGGCTGTCGGCCCGAGGAGCGTGATCATCCCCTATCCTTGAGGATCACATCATGCGCTCCACCCTCTACGATAGAGGTGCTTGAGACGAGGGTGATCTTGGCCGTACGCTGGAGCTCCTCGATCGTGATCGCTCCACAGCTACACATCGTCGCCTTCATCTTGCCTAGGGTGATGTCGAGGTTGTCTTTGAGCTTACCAGCATAGGGGACATAGCTATCTACGCCCTCCTCGAACTTCAGCCCATCGGCACCTCCGCTATCATAGCGTTGCCAGTTCTGAGCACGGTTCGAGCCTTCGCCCCAGTACTCCTTGACGATATTGTTCCCTATCTTTAGCTTGCGTGTGGGAGACTCATCAAATCGAGCGAAGTAACGTCCCATCATGAGGAAGTCTGCCCCCATAGCCAGTGCAAGGGTCATGTGGTAGTCATGTACGAGTCCACCATCACTACAGATCGGCACGTAGACTCCATACTCCTCGTAATAGCGGTCTCTAGCCTGAGCCACATCGATGATCGCTGTTGCTTGACCACGGCCGATACCCTTCTGTTCGCGGGTGATACAGATGGAGCCACCTCCGATACCGACCTTGACGAAGTCAGCCCCTGCGTCAGCAAGGTAACGGAAGCCCTCTTCGTCTACGACATTACCAGCCCCTACGAGGACACGGTCGCCATACGTATCTTTGATCCAGCGTAGCGTGTCGTACTGCCATTCGGAGTATCCATCGGAGGAGTCTATGCAGAGGACATCTGCACCTGCCTCTACCAGTGCAGGGACACGCTCCTTGAAGTCTCGGGTATTGATCCCGGCTCCCACGAGGAGCTCCTTCGTGGCCTTGTTTGATAGCTCTACGGGGTTCTCCTTATGGGCGTCGTAGTCCTTGCGGAAGACGAGATAGACTAGCCGATCCTGATCGTCGATGATGGGTAGGGAGTTCAGCTTGTGCTCCCAGATGATGTTATTGGCTTCCTTGAGCGTGATACCGATACGACCGACCTTGAGTCGCTCGAAGGGCGTCATAAAGTCCCTTACGAGAGCATCCTCTGGTGTAGTCCCAATGCGATAGTCTCGGCTAGTAACGATCCCGAGGAGGCGACCATGAGGAGTGCCATCCTCGGTGACCCCTATAGTGGAGTGCCCCGTACGGAGTCGTAGGGCAAGGACGTCTCTGAGGCAAGCATCTGGGCGAATATTAGAGTCACTGGAGACGAAGCCAGCCTTGAACTTCTTTACTCGGCGTACCATCTCAGCTTGGTCTGCGATAGGCTGCGAGCCAAAGATGAAGGATAGTCCCCCGTTGCGTGCAAGTTCGATAGCGAGGGTATCATTGGACACCGACTGCATGATCGCTGAGACGAAGGGGATATTGAGGTTAATCCGAGACTGCTGGCCCCGTGCAAAGCGCACCAGTGGAGTCGTCAGAGTAACGTTCTGTGGAGTACAAGCGCGTGTCGTGAGGCCTGGGATGAGGAGGTACTCCCCGAAGGTACGAGACACCTCATTGACAAAGATAGCCATGATCTATATAGATATATCGTAGGTGATGTGGTTACTTGACGTTGTGGAGGATATGCCCCATGCGATCCTTCTTGGTCTGCATGTAGAAGGCATTGTATTCATTAGGCTGTATCTCTAGGGGGATCGTCTCTACGACCTCTAGCCCATAGCCCTCTAGCCCCACACGCTTGATGGGGTTATTGGACATCAGACGCATCTGTTGGACTCCGAGCTGCTGTAGGATCTGAGCTCCCACACCATAGTCTCTCTCGTCGGCTCTATGTCCTAGGTGGAGGTTGGCTTCTACGGTATCGAGTCCCTCCTCCTGTAGCTTATAGGCCTTGATCTTGTCCATGAGCCCGATGCCACGTCCTTCCTGATTGAGATATACAATGACACCACGTCCCTCTTGCTCGATTAGCTCCATCGCACGGTGCAGCTGCTCGCCACACTCACAGCGCATAGACCCAAAGATGTCCCCCGTAGCACAGCTTGAGTGGACACGTACGAGGACGGGCTCGCCATCGGATATATCCCCCTTGAAGAGGACGATATGCTCCAGCCCATTGCTCTTCTGCTTGAAGGGAATGAGGCGGAATTGCCCCCACTGGGTAGGCATCATCACCTCCTCGCCACGCTCGACGATACTCTCAGAGCGTAGGCGGTAGGCGATCAGATCCTTGATCGTAATAATCTTTAGCCCAAAGCGCTGGGCTACCTCCCAGAGCTGAGGAAGGCGAGCCATCGTACCGTCCTCGTTGATGATCTCGATGAGTGCGGCAGCTGGTTGTAGCCCCGAGAGACGAGCCAGATCCACGGCTGCCTCGGTGTGTCCAGCACGGCGGAGCACCCCCTTGTTACGAGCTCGGAGAGGGCAGATATGCCCGGGACGGCCGAGATCCCCTGGGGTCGTCTTGGGGTCTGCCAGAGCCAGTATCGTCTGACAGCGGTCATACATGGAGACACCAGTAGTACAGCCATTACCGAGGCGGTCTACAGTCACAGTGAAGGGGGTCTCATGCACGGAGGTATTATGGGGGACCTGCATCTCGAGCTCAAGCTCTCGAGCTCGATCCTCCGTGATCGGGGCGCAGAGTACGCCCCGCCCATAGCGCATCATAAAGTTGATCTTCTCTGGGGTAACCTTCTCTGCTGCGATGATGAAGTCCCCTTCGTTCTCACGATCCTCATCATCTATGACGATGACGAACTCTCCCTTACGGAAGTCCTCGAGAGCCTCCTCGATTGTGTTCAGCTTGATTTCACTCATATCTCTATGTTCTTTGTCTCTCCCCTATGATGTCTTAGACTAGACCTCGCAGGGAGATAGGTCTTTATTTGTCTTTATCTTGTCTATTATTCGCTACGGACATCACCACATGCTCCTTACCTCCAGTAGATGCACTCTGTCGGAGTATGCTCTGGAGCTGTTCCTCCAGAGCCAAGAGCACCGTTTTAGTCGTCTCAAGATCACTGCGCAGGTGCTTCCTCAGTCGGCCAAAGTAGAGGGTCAAGGGGAGGGAATATGGGAGGATTAGTCCTAGGATACGTCCGTACCTACCTCGCTCTGGCAGGAGAGGAGAGAAGCGTCGAGGAAGTATCGGCAGGTCGTTTAGCTTCGAGACCAAGAGCCGATCAGGCGAATGGTGTAGTCGCTCGACGAGGGCATTGACCTCCCCCCGGAGTATCGTGAGTTCTCTCTGCTGCTCTCCATGGAGCCAGATACGCCAGATGGACTGACATAGCAGTGGGCTGTCAAGGATCTCTTGTACCCGAGCAATAGGAGCCCGTATGGCCTCGGTCTCGGCGACGTAGTCTACCTCTTGCATGCTGACCTCCTGATACTCCACCTTGCGCACGCCCCGATAGCCTAGGAGCTTACGGAAGAAGATGACATAGGCCTCAGCGTTCAGTGTCGAGGAGTCTTGGTTGGCCTTGTAGGAGAGGAAGAGTCCCACGGGCAGTAGGACTAGGTTGCTAAGCCACATCCCCAGCCAAACTGGGATCGAACCACTGCGTAGCATGTTGTCTCCAAACGACTCTATCGTGTAGTAGATCACGAAAAAGAAGATGGAGACGATCACGGGCATTCCGATCCCCCCTCTACGGACGATAGCCCCTAGAGGAGCCCCGATAAGGAGGAATATCAAGCAGGCAACCGAAGCGGTAAACTTGCGGTGCCACTCCTGACTGAAGGTACGGAAGTAATAGAATGTATTGTCATCCTCATCCTTGAGGGAGGTGGCTTGGCTCTTCGTCCGTTCCAGATTGGAGACGGCTATCTGCAGGATACGTAGGCTATCTGTAGCAGAGGAGAGGGCGAGCAGACTGTCCCCACTAGACCTCGCCTCCTCTCCGGCCTGTAGGCGCTGTGTCAGCTTAGAGATCTCTCTCCTCTGCTGTGCCCAGGTCGCAGAGTCTCCCGTACTATAGGCAAAGGTCTGGTAGTGCGCCGACAGTAGATCTCTATCGACTCCTGCTGTGACGACAGCACGTGCGCTGTCTAGTAGTCGAGTCGTCGAGTCAATGGAGTATCGGAGCTGGGATAGATTCTTGGATACATAGAGTCCCCCGAGCTGCTTCTCGTCCTGATAGTTGATATTGGCATCATGGGCGATAAAGGTCTCGCTGTAGTCAAAGCGAGGGAGCATATAGGGGACGGGCTCACTTGAGGTATTGTAGCTCTGGGCTCGGAGGTTCTCATAGCTCTGTCCATTATAGAGCTTGAGCACGAGGAAGGTCTTACTCTTGTCCATCACTAGGCGACCAGAGTCGGCACGTATGATACGAGGGTTCAGATAGCCTCGGCTCATATCATAGACCATCAGTTGCTGGAGCTTACCCGAGGGATCGCGGTGCCGGGCATAAAGGCTGTACCCTGGGATACCTGTATAGAAGACCCCCTCGGTGATCTCCATCTCGGGGGCTGCATACTTGGCTGATAAGATGAGGGTCCACATACGCACCTGCGCTTGGATCATCCAGTCATTCTGGAACTGAAAGAGCGCCACCGACATCGCTGCAATGAGGAGGAAGAGGGGGCGCATGATCCGATAGAGAGGGATACCTGATGCCTTTAGTGAAAGGAGTTCTAGTCGCTCCCCTAGGTTCCCAAAGGTCATTAGGGAGGCTAACAAGATACCCAGAGGGAGAGACATCGGGATGAAGGAGAGTGCTGCATAGAAGATAATCTTGGCCATGACAAAGACCCCCAAGCCCTTTCCCACCAGCTCATCTACATATCGCCAGAGGAACTGCATGACCACGATGAACCAACATACAGAGAAGCTCATCGCAAAGAGCGGCAAGAAGGTCTTCAGTATGTATCTATCTACTATCTTGAACACGTCTACTGTCTCCGAATTTATAGTCGCAAATATACACTTTTTAGGGTGATTACACACAGCCCTATAGGACAGCGAAGCCCCCATATCGCTTGAGGGGCACCTCAGACTCTATCGTCTCCTCTCTCCTCTTGATCCCAATGGAGTATCCCCACCCTCAAGGATCACACTGCCCGTGATAGCTATTATCCTACAAATGCTGTACTTTTGCTCATACATCCATCTACCTATTTAATAGGGACTTCACTTGACAACGAATATGCACCGACTAGGATCGACCACACTACCATACGAGGGTAAGCTCCCCCTGGATGCCCTAATACCCTTCTTCCCTTGGGCTCTCCTCTGCCGTGACCAAGGCTTCACCATGCCCTACCCGGAGATCATGATGATCAGTGACCAGGCCTACAATCTCTATACACAGATCAGCGGACTCCTAGTGACAGAGGCCTGGGAGGTGAGGAACGAACTGAGGTATCAGATAGATGCTACAGACGATAGCGAGGCGGGACAGTATACGCTGGGGCTAGAGCTATCCCTAGAGAGCTTCAGCGAGATCTGGTCCCTTATTGGTATCTCGCGGGAGCGAGTCATCAGCTACCTATACCTTGCAGCTATTGCCTATATACGACACTCTGGACTACTCGGTCTTCGCTTTTCTTGTGAGCATATCGCCGAGCAGACCTGTCTCCTGACCTTACTCTCAGAGCCTTAGCATCCATCCTCTCTCCGAGATCTCCCGAGCGAGAGGAGACTAGCTAGTTGAGCCCAGTAGCTTGGGAAGCTCTTAGCGACGACCTCTGGCGTCTGGATACGTAGCCTTCCCGTCCTAAGAGTCATCAGTGAGAGTGCCATGGCGATGCGATGATCCTGATGCGGATCTATCACTGGGGGCTCCTCAGGGATACTCTGCTCCGAGGTCAGACCTGTCCAGTAGAGCTCGTCCCGGCTCATGCCAAGGGGAATACCGAGCTTAGCGAACTCCGAGCTTAGTACCCCGAGGCGATCAGACTCCTTGACCCTTAGGTGAGCGACCCCTCGGAGCCGAAAGGGGACTCCCCTCCCCACTAGTGCCGTGACAAGTGCGGGGACGAGATCGGGGCAAGGGCTCATATCAGCCTCGAAGCTCTCGACCACACTCTGCTCCCTATGATAAATACGTGTCCCCCCCTCTGTGGGCTCGGTATAGACCCCGAGATGCTCCATGTAGAGGGGTAGGTAGAGACTATCGCCCTGCAGGGAGGGCCGAATGAGCCGTCGCAGATAGCACTCCGAGCCTGATGGGAGCAGAGCCACTAGAGTATAGGCATAGGAGGCTGCACTCCAGTCCGCCTCTGCCCATTGTGTCATCTGGCTGGCTCTGTGGGAGCTCTCTGTACATGGTTCATAGACGAAGTGTCCTGCTCTAGTCTCTATCCATTGGTACCCACCCTCTCGGACTATAGCCTGTGTCATATAGGCGTAGGGAGCAGAGGCTAGCGAGCCAGATAAGTGAATAGCGACCCGCCCCACCAATCGTGGAGCCAGCAAGAAGAGGGCACTAAGATACTGGGAGCTAAGGGTAGCATCTAGGGTCACCTCTCCCGAGCCCAATATCCGTGGCGTGATATATAGTGGCGGATAGCCCTCCTTGCCTAGATACTGAATATCTGCTCCGAGGGTGCGCAGAGCGTCTACCAGCGGAGCTATTGGGCGGTCGTGCTGACGAGCTGTACCCTCTAGCCTACAAGGGGTACTAGCGGCTACAGAGAGATAGGCTGTCATGAAGCGCATCGCCGTCCCCGACTCTCCGACATTGATTACAGCACTACCCTCTCTACTCCTCTGGAGTGCCTGCAGTAGAGCCCGAATATCCTCAGGGGTATCATCCAGCGAGAGGGCCTCTAGGCTCGGAAGTTCCCCACCACATAGAGCAGAGAGGACGAGCCTACGAGCCATCAGGCTCTTAGAGGGAGGCAAAGCCCAGTGTAGGGATATAGGTTCGGAGATATGAGCCGAGGAAAGCTCTAGCATCTAGGGGAAGAGTGGAGCTAAGAGTCCGACATAAAGCTCGAGCCAAGGACGATCTAGCTCCTCAGAGAAGTCTCCTACCTCCTGACTATCTATATCCAGCACTCCCATGATCTCTCCACTCCTATCGTATATAGGTACGACGACCTCAGAGCGAGAGAGGCTAGAGCAAGCGATATGCCCAGGATAGCTCTCTACATCGGGGACGACTAGAGTCTGCCCCTGAGCCCAAGCATCGCCACAGACCCCTCGGCCGTAAGGGATTCGGGTACAAGCTATATCCCCTTGGAACGGGCCGAGGACGAGTTCTCTCTCCGATACGAGATAGAAGCCCACCCAAAAGAAACCAAAGGTCTGCCGAAGTGCAGCGGCCATATTAGCGAGGTTAGCTATACGATCTGTCTCGACCGAGAGGAGCGCCCGGAGCTGTGGGTATAGCTCACGATAGCGTTCCTCTCGGCTCTTGCCCTCTAGTATGAGTTGCTCTGCCATGATTATTGTCTACTGATGGTATAAGGGGGGGGCAGGGTGATTAGCTGACCTCTCGATCTAGTTCTATTCGGAAGGTCGTCCCCACATCTACGATAGAGTGATGCACATAGATACGCCCACCGTGATACTCATTTATGATCCTACGCGCGAGGGAGAGCCCGAGCCCCCACCCACGCTGACGAGTTGTGACTCCAGGGCGGAAGACCTCCCGTTGCTTTCCCTTTGGGATCCCCTTACCCGTATCCGTAATATCGATATAGACGATACGCTCCTTCACGACGTAGGCGAAGGTGATCGTCCCCTGTCCGTGCATAGCATCTACGGCGTTCTTGATCAGGTTCTCGAAGACCCAGGCTAGTAGAGGCTCGCTCAGACGGACAATGATCGGAGTCTCTGGAGTTTCTGGGGGGATCAGTCGGACCTGCTTAGATATACGTGGCTGCATATAGCCGATGATCCTTAGGAGCACCTCATGGAGGTCGGCGGGCTTGAGGTTGGGCAGTGAGCCTATCTTCTGGAAGCGGTCTGCGATGATCCCTAGACGTTGGATATCCTTCTCCATCTCCTCGGTGACCATGGGCTCGACACCACTACTAGCTAGGTATTCCTTCCAGGCGATGAGGGAGGAGATCGGGGTACCCAGCTGGTGTGCTGTCTCCCGAGAGAGTCCCTCCCAGATATGGTTTTGATCTGAGCGTTTGAGGCTGATGACAGCCACGATAGCTATCCCGAGGAAGAGGAGGAAGACCCCGAGCTGTATGTAGGGGAAGATCTCTAGATACCTCAGTCCATAGCTATCCGAGTAGTAGATATACTGGGGAGCTACGAGCTCGTCGATGACGATCGGTGGGTAGCCTCGCTTGTAGCGCTCCAGCTCTCGGCGCAGATAGGCTTCCCCATCCTTGCGGGGGACATCTATATTGTAGTAGCTCAGTATATTCCCCTTATCATCAGTCATGATGATCGGGATAGCGGTATTGGAGTCAAGGATGCGATAGAGATAGGTCATGATCATCTGCTGATCATAGGCATTCGCTGCCCGAGTAGCATTAGCCCACATCTCGAGCTTCTCATGCTCCTCTATGGCTATCTTGGAGACCAGTCGGTCAGAGAGGACGAGAGAGAGGACGGCGAAGAGTACGGAGCAGACGATGACGGCGATACGTCCAGAGCTACGCCGGGTCAGCCATAGCCCCCCTCCCTGGAGCCACTGCTCCCCTAGCCGACGGATCTTCATAGTCCACTAGTATGCTCCCTGGAGCACCTCATAAGCATAGCGGGCGAAGGAGGCAAGCCAGTGGTCGCCCCCATAGTTGGATCTGAAGATCATCCCCATCCCATGCTGGTACTGCGCACGAGCAGCCTTCCCGAAGCGCTCCTTCAGGGGATGTCCCTGTGGGAGGTAGCGTGCTATACGAGCCATCGTCCACGCTCTGGTGTAGGCGAGCCCCACGAGATGTACGATCGTATAGTCCGAGAGGTCACTGACCTGTGGTAGCTGGCAGAGGCGGGCAATCCCTGCGGGGGTGAAGTAGGTCCTGAGCCAAGCTACATACTCTCTCTGTGGCAGCACTCGGGTCATCAGATCTGCGACCATGAGTGTGGGGGAGAAGAAGTCTGTGGCATTAGGCTCCCATTCGGCTGGCACTCGCTTATCTGCGAGGTGTAGCTCCCGAGCCTTAGCGATGAGGGCTTGCTCGAAGTCCTTATCTCCTCGCTGACGGGCATAGTCTATGGCGAAGGAGAGGGCAAAGGCGAGGTTAGAGTGTGTCCCGACCCTATTTGAGTAGGTAAGCTTCGGCAGGTAAGCCTTCCACTTCGCTACGATCTTTGTCGCTAGGATATCTACGTTTTGCGCCCAGAGCTGAGCCTTTTGCTGGAGGACGGTATCGTCCGTCTCTGCGGCCATGCGGTGAAGCTCTTCGGAGAGCTTCAGGAGCCAAGCCCAGCCATAGGTACGCTCATAGGTAGAGGCAAGCTTGCGATCGAAGTAGGAGGCTTCGCTTCGCATATTTTCCTCCGTCAGGTGTTGGTCAAAGGAGGCTATGATAGCCTCCCGCTCTGGCAGGTCAGGATGACTACGAAGTACCTCAGCCAGCATCCAGTGACTGTGTACAGCGCTGTGCCAGTCGAAGCATCCATAGAACGCAGGATGTAGCTCTCGGGGAGAGAGCCCGAGGTCGGTACTATCTACGTAGGTGTGCCCAGGCTTATTGGGGTACTCTATGAAGATATTCTTGAGTGGCATCTGGATGAGACGCTGGAGCTCACTTGTCGCCAACTCTTGTGCCGAAGCGCTGGGGAGATAAAGCCCTAGGCCTAGGGCACAGAGTATCGTCTTATGTAGCTTATTCATATTCAGGGAGGGCTATTCATTCGTTGGGGCGTCAGTCAAGAGGGGCGAAGATGTCCCCTCGGCGACACATGAGGGAGGAGTGCAGATGGCTCCTATACATCATTATATATAGGATAGGCATCTGCGGAATGCTCAGTCTTCGTTACGGCTGGGGAAGCCACAGAAGCTATGCCACCAGCGGAGCTTTACCACTCCGGTGAAGGCCTCTCTGAAGATAGAGGTATTCATCTTGGAGGTACCTAGGACTCGATCCTCGAAGGTAATCGGCACCTCCACGACAGTGAAGCCTAGGCAGTAGGCCGTATACTTCATCTCGATCTGGAAGGCATAGCCCTTGAAGTGCACTTCTCCTAGGCGCATCGTCTGGAGCACCTCCCGCCGATAGCAGACAAAGCCTGCCGTACTATCCTTGACGGGCATCCCCGTGATGAGGCGGACGTAGAGCGAGGCGCCATAGCTCATAGCGATACGATCCAAGGGCCAGTTCTTCACGGCTCCACCTCGGGTATACCTAGAGCCTACAGCCACGTCTGCCCCTTGCTCAGCACAGGCTCGATAGAGCTCTAGGAGCTTCATCGGGGGATGGCTAAAGTCGCAGTCCATCTCAAAGATATAGGCATAGTCTCGCTCTAGAGCCCAGCGGAAGCCTGCTATATAGGCTGTCCCCAGACCTTGCTTCCCTGCTCGCTCCAGTAGGAATACTCGCTCGGGGTACTTCGCTTGTAGAGACCGTACGATAGCCGCCGTACCATCGGGCGAACCATCATCGACGATCAGTAGATCGAAGGGCTGAGGCAGCCCAAGGACTGTATCTATCATCTGAGCTACATTCTCGCGCTCGTTGTAGGTCGGGATGATGACGACGCTATCACTACTCATAGGTGTAAGTATCTATCTTGTGAGATGGGAACAAAGCAACCTTCATTCTGGGGGACAAAGATACCAAGAATATGTAGTTCGCTCGATACTCCCCCGAGGGGGATACTCCGCCCATAAGTGCACACTAGAGAAAGATAGATACCTCCAGCGGGCATCCTCCTCCAGTCATATGCCCCCCAAAGCTCCGTATCCAAGCTACTACGAGCCACTCCGTCATCCCCCATCTGGGTATTTCTAAGGAAGGCAAGAGGAATATACCGAGAGCACTATCGGGTAGATGGTGCATTTTCTCTAGCCTTTGGCCTAGACGTGTGACACATCCATGGCAAGGATCCTATATAGAAAGCTATCATGGGGTGGATAGCATCCCTCTAGGGGCCACTGACTTGGGGAGATCGTGCCCTTGTACGAAGCTAGATAGGGCGACCACATAGGGGTACTAACGGCCTAGGGCAAAGAGGTCGAGGAGCTGGCGCTTAGATAGGTGCAGCCCTATCTTAGACATAGATTTACTAGGCACAGACCTATTACTTAGGGAGGGAAAGTATACACGCGTGTACACTGCAGTGTACACGCGTGTATACCATAGTGTACAAACGTGTACACAACCTCGCTCTAAGTATATCCTCTAAGGCTCCCTCCCAGGCACTTATTTCGAGGGCTAACGCTTAGTCCATAAATGGATATAACGAAGGTATCTCACGGTATGAAACTATATCCCCAAAGATCCCGAAGAGAGGGGGTAGAGAAGAGTAGCCATACATCGGCTCTGGCGAGGAGCTCGATAGGTTAGGAGGTTAGCCTTCTTTAACGTATCTTTGTATATCTGACCTCCGTAATATGCCCTAAGATGGCTGAGATGCCGTATATACGATGAGGTCAGCAATACTCGTTTTGATTAGGTAGCAGTGATAGCCCTATCTCATAGCTTTGTCCATGGATGGAGCTAGCACCTCTGGGCAATAGGGACAAGTGAGTCCCTTGAGAAGCCGAGAGTACCTAGATATGATAGAATGTGAAGACAGAAGAATGAGACTAATATATTCGAAGATCGCCCTACTGGTCGTAGGGATAGGTATCGCCCTAGCTCCCCCTCTCTATGGGAGCCCAGCCGCTCGTCGCAAGAAGGCCAAAACGACGAAGACCAGTAGCTCGTCGAAGAGCAAACGGGGCAAGTCCACTCACAGAGGTAGAGGTACCCGTGGGCGCCATAGCTCCCGAGGGCGAGTATATATGCCTACTGCAGAGCAGCTCGAGCAGATGCGCCTCGACAGTATCCGACTGCGTACCGGAGGAGCAGAGGTCAGCCAGCAGGTCAGCCAGCAAGCGACCCAGCAGATGGAGCTCCTGACGACACGCTTTCGTCGTGCTGATACGACCCTGACCCGCTCCGAGATCCAGGAGCTCTACTTCGCTATGGATGAGCGTACCGACACGGCACCCTTCCTAGACAAGATAGAGCGGGAGGCCGATGAGCTGATCAATCAGAAGAAGATCTCCGAGGCACTACAGGTCGTGCAGCAGGGGCTATGGCGTACCCCGACACATATCGGGCTGATCAAGCGAGCCTGTGACCTATCGTTGCACCTGAAGAGCAATCGCTTCGACAGCTATATGTATCAGCTCATTGAGCTCATGAGTATGCTCGCTCATACGGGGGGGGATACCCTTACCAAGGAGAAAGCCGTATCGGTACGCTCTGCCTCTGATGCGCTCCTCTTCGAGATACATTGGAACGAGACCCCCCGCGAGGATATCCTCTCCACCCGAGAGGTGCAGTCTGGGGGAAAGACCTACAGCGTCATCACCGTACGTACGGGCAAGGGCAGCGAGGATCACTACTATCTCCTCCGCTCTACCTTTGCCTCTCCAGCGCCCCTAGCTAAGACTAAGTAACGAGCGAGCGGAAGATGACACAGCCTAGACGGTGGATACTCCGCTCCTATACCGAGCAGGAGCAGGCACTAGCGACTAGCCTCTCACAGCAGCTGGGACTATACCCTGCGGTGGGTCGTCTCCTCGTCGCTCGTGGGATCACGACCGTCACGGAGGCCGAGGGCTTCCTAGCTCCCTCCCTCGAGGCACTACATGACCCCCTGCTCATGCAGGACATGTCGGTAGCCCTAGACCGGCTACAGCAGGCGATAGACCGTCAGGAGCGCATCCTCATCTATGGAGACTACGATGTCGATGGGACGACAGCTGTCGCCCTCCTCTACCGCTACCTGAGTGCCCACTGCCTACCCGAGGATCTCCTCACCTATTATATCCCAGATAGGTACGAGGAGGGATACGGGATCACGAGGCAGGGGATAGACTATGCCCATAGCATCGGTACTGGACTGATCATATCTGTGGATACCGGCATCAAGGCTCATGAGGAGATCCGCTACGCTCGGGAGTTGGGCATGGACTTCATCATCTGCGACCATCACACCCCAGATCCTCATCTTCCCCCTGCGACAGCGATCCTCAATCCCAAGAGGCTGGATAACACCTACCCCTTCGCTGACCTATCGGGGTGTGGTGTTGCCTTCAAGTTCATGCAGGGATTAGCTCTACGCCGATCCTTACCCTTCGACACGCTCCTCCCTCTATTAGAACTCCTGGTGCTGAGCATCGCTCAGGATCGGGTACCTATCTTGGGGGAGAATAGGATACTGACCTACCACGGACTGAGGCAGCTGAATGCCACCCCTTCTATAGGGATCTCCTACCTCATGAAGCAGGGGAAGATACGCCCGGGACATGTAGATATGGCTAGCATATACTACGAGCTAGGGCCACGAATCAACGCAGCGGGTAGAATGGCTCATGGAGCTGAGTCCGTGAAGCTCCTCATCGCTCGAGATCAGCAGGTAGCCGAGAAGCAGAGTACGATACTAGATGGCTACAACCACCTGCGTCAGGATCTCGATCAGGAGATGACCAAGCAGGCACTAGAGCTCGTACGCTCGCACCCAGAGCTCCTAGAGCAGAGGATACTCGTGCTCTATGACCCTGACTGGAACAAGGGCGTGATGGGTATCGTCGCAGCTCGCCTAGCTGATCGGCTACATCGCCCTGTCATCATCCTAGCCCGTAGTGGAGACTACCTCTCGGGCTCTGCACGCTCCTATGGGGGGTACGACCTCTACCAAGCGGTACAGAGCTGTCGGGATAGCCTACAGAGCTTCGGGGGGCATATGTATGCTATCGGGATGACCCTCCTACCAGAGCATCTCGATGCCTTCCGCTCTCAGCTAGAGCAGTATGCCCAGACGAGCCCTAGTGGAGAGGTGGAGACAACCCCAATACTACAGATAGATACTCGCCTAGAGGCACAAGAGATCTCGAGGAGTCTACTGAGGCAGATCGAGTCTCTATCCCCCTTCGGCATGGGGAACGAGCGACCCGTCTTCCTCACGGAGCATCTACGGGACGCTGGGGGTACACGAGCCGTAGGGAAGTGTGATCAGCACCTTAGCCTACGAGTCACAGACTACTACCAGCGCATACGTCCCATCCACGGCTTCGCCCTAGGAAAGGCGTCCTATCTACCGAAGTTGATACGACACGAAGCCTTCGCCCTATGCTATGAGCTGGAGGATAACGACTTCTATACCCAGACCTTCCTACAGCTACGAGTGAAGGATCTATGCCTGGAGAGTGAACTACCAGAGCGACTACACTAGCCCCCATGCTCCCTAGAGAGAGCAAGATATACCAGAACGACCATGAGTGACGAAGCGCAGGAGACTATAGAGTCCGAAGGGGAGGAGATAGATACCCTCCTCACCACTGAAGAGCCAGTACCGGAGGATACGACGGACCGTATGCTCTGGCCCGAGGATCTCTTCGATCTAGTCACGACACCCACCTCTGCTATCACTGCTGGACACGACCCTCAGCCCGGAGTCGTGGATGCCGACCTTAGCCCAGAGGAGGTGCTGGAGCGCTACTGGGGCTATACCTCCTTCCGTCCCCTACAGCGAGAGCTCATCGAGTCTGTCCTACAGGGGCGGGATACACTGGGACTACTGCCCACGGGGGGAGGTAAGAGTATCATCTTCCAAGTACCAGGACTTATGCTCCCCGGGCTCACTCTGGTTATTACCCCTCTGATTGCCCTGATGAAGGATCAGGTAGATAGACTTCGGGCACAAGGTATACGGGCGACAGCCATCCATTCCGGGATGTCCTCGGAGCGTGTCCGTTCAGCACTAGACAACTGCTTGTACGGACACTACAAGTTCCTCTACATCTCGCCCGAGCGCCTAGGCTCTACCCTATTCCGTACATGGCTCACAGAGCTCAACATATCGCTCGTCGTGGTAGACGAGTGTCACTGCGTCTGTCAGTGGGGCTATGACTTCCGCCCCTCCTACCTAGATATACCGATCGTGCGCCAGGAGCTAAGCGAGGTGCCCATGCTCGCCCTCACCGCTACCGCCACAGAGGCGGTGGTAGAGGATATCATCCGAGAGCTAGCCTTTCGCCCTGGCTACACCTCGCTCAAGAAGAGCTTCTCTCGCCCCAACCTCTCCTACTCCATCCGTCACTACGATGACAAGTCCGCTATGATGCGTCATATCCTCAGTCGAGTAGAGGGATCCACGATCGTCTACTGCCGCAATAGGGATATGACACGTCAGATAGCAGAGGAGCTGAATGCCGTAGGGATAAGTGCTACACACTACCATGCCGGGCTGACCTACCAGGAGCGTGAGCTCCGCCAGGCACGTTGGATGCGTGATGAGATACGTGTGATGGTCGCTACGAATGCCTTCGGGATGGGGATCGATAAGCCTGATGTGCGCCTAGTCATCCATATGACTGTACCTACCTCACTGGAGGAATACTTCCAGGAGGCAGGACGGGCAGGACGGGATGGGGAGCGATCCTATGCCGTGATGATCGTCTCTAGCTCCGATGATCAGACCTTAGTGCGTAGGCTACGTGATACCTTCCCCGAGCTATCCTACGTACGCCATGTGTATGACCAGATGTGCAACTTCCTCTCCATAGGGGAAGGAGAGGGACTAGAGCGCACCTACGACTTCGACCTAGAGCTCTTCATACGTCGCTTCCATATGCGCCCCATACAGACCCGTCATGCCATAGAGATCATGCAACTCTCGGGCTGGCTAGACTACCACGATGATGATAGTCGCTCTAGGCTGAAGTTCCTCATCCCCAGCTCTCGGCTCTATGAGCAGAGTGTACGCCCAGACGACCTAATCCGTGCTATACTCCGCTCCTATACGGGGCTCTTCGCAGACTACGTCACCATCAGTGAGATCGACCTAGCACAGCTCACGGGCTATACGGCGGATGAGGTCTACCTCTTCCTACTGGATCTCACGATGAAGGGGATCCTACATTATATACCACAGAAGAAGATCCCTCGGGTATTCTTCCATATCCGCCGCGAGGAGAGCCGGCACCTCAGGATCCCCTACGAGGCCTATCAGCAGAGACTAGAGCGGATGAGTGAGCGTATAGGGGCGATGCGCACCTATATAGGGACAGATGACCTCTGTCGCTCGCAGATGCTCTTAGGCTACTTCGGAGAGGTATCGAGTCGCCCCTGTGGAGCTTGTGATGTTTGTCTCAAGAAACACCCCTCGGGGCTAACGCAGCATATAGTGGACGAGGTCAAGGTACAGCTAGATAAGCTCTTTCTCTCGACAGACCTTCCGAGCTATCCTCTAGCCTCGCTCGTGGATACCCTACCCTTCCATCCACTGGATGTGGCGAAGGCTGTACGCTTCTGGGCGGGAGAGCTAGAGGATGCCTTTATCCTAGACGGCCCCCACCTACGTAGGACTCTTGACGCGTAGTGATCCCATCCGCCCCATCCCTTACGGCTGGAGGACTCATCGAGGAGATATAGGGGGCTCCCCCTCCACATCTCAGCGCGCATATAGACCTTACTAGGGGCATTAGCCGAGTATATTGGCTATCATAGCCTAGCTATTAGTAACAACAAGTGCCAACTATTCACTAACTTTACGACCCGAAAAAGCGAATAACTCATGCAAGAAAGAATACAACAGCTACGTGATCAGGTAGAGGCTCTGACGGCGCAGACAGCACAAGAGGTCGAGGATCTTCGTATTAAATATATCAGCAAGAAGGGGCTTATCTCCCAGCTATTCGATGAATTCAAGACCGTCCCCAATGAGGAAAAGCGACTCGTGGGGCAGCAGCTCAATGTCCTGAAGGAGGCTACCATCGCCAAGATCAATGCCCTGAGGGAGGCGCTCTCCTCTACCAAGGGGGAGGCTGAGGCGATCGACTGGACACGTACGGCCTATCCTGTACGCCTAGGTACACGTCACCCACTGACCCTCGTTCAGCAGGAGATTACTTCTATCTTTGCTCGTCTAGGGTTTGCTATCGCTGAGGGGCCTGAGGTGGAGGATGATGACCATGTATTCTCTCTGCTCAACTTCGCAGAGGATCATCCTGCTCGTGATATGCAGGATACCTTCTTCGTGCGTAATACTCCTGACACCCTCCTCCGCACCCACACCTCGTCGGTACAGACTCGTGCAATGCTCGGCGCTCAACCACCTATTCGCATCATCTGCCCAGGGCGTGTATATCGCAACGAGGCTATCTCTTATCGTGCCCACTGCTTCTTTCATCAGGTAGAGGCTCTCTACGTGGACGAGAACGTCTCCTTTGCTGATCTCAAGCAGGTCTTGCTCTACTTCGCTCAGGAGATGTTTGGTAGCGAGACGAAGATTCGCCTACGTCCCTCCTACTTCCCCTTCACCGAGCCCTCTGCAGAGATGGACATCTCTTGTAATATATGTGGCGGCTCAGGATGTAACTTCTGTAAGCACACTGGCTGGGTAGAGATCCTCGGCTGTGGTATGGTCGATCCCAATGTCCTAGAGAACTGTGGTATCGATAGTCGCAAGTACTCTGGCTATGCTCTCGGGATGGGAGTAGAGCGTATCACCAACCTCAAGTATCGGGTGAGTGACCTACGTCTCTTCTCCGAGAATGATGTACGCTTCCTCGAGCAATTCCAAGGTGCTGAGTAGTCACCTCATCCCCTACCTAATAGAACTGTGACACGCAAGGAACGCTACGAAGTAGTCTTAGCTTGGTTCGAGGAGCATATGCCTGTAGCTGAGACTGAGCTACACTACTCGACTCCCTTCGAGCTACTAGTCGCAGTCATCCTCTCAGCCCAGTGCACAGACAAGCGGGTGAACATGATCACCCCACGCCTCTTCAAGCAATATCCCACGGCGGAGATCATGGCTCAGGCAGAGGTGGAGGATATCTTTGAACTCATCCGTAGTGTAAGCTATCCCAACTCCAAGGCTAAGTATCTAGTCTCTATGGCCAAGATGCTCGTGGAGCAGTTCGGAGGTGAGGTACCTGAGGAGCGGGAGCAACTCATGAAACTCCCAGGCGTAGGACGCAAGACAGCCAATGTGATCGCTGCTGTCGTCTACCATCGCCCAACGATGGCTGTAGATACGCATGTATTCCGCGTGGCCAATCGTATCGGACTAACGACAAATGCCAAGACACCCCTCGAAACCGAGCTTACCCTCATCAAGTACATCCCAGAGGCTCTCATCCCTAAGGCTCACCACTGGCTAATCCTGCACGGACGATACATCTGTGTCGCACGCAAGCCTCACTGCTGGGAGTGTGGGCTAGCTCCGTACTGCCGTTACTTCGCTGCACAGGAGCGCAAGAAGAAGAGGGAGACTCAACAAAAAGATAAGAAGAATGAAACTAAGGCATAGACTCACGGGGGCGATCAGCCTTTGTGCTACGGCTCTCGTCCTCATGACAGCTAGTATCTCCTCCTGTAGTGGAGGTAAGCAACGGGGAGCAGAGAGCGATAGCTCGGTACTCATCATCGGGGTCATGCCCTCAGTGGACTACCTCCCCATAGCTATAGCGGAGCAAAAGGGCTTCTTTGCAAAGCCCATCCGTCTCGTGCGCTTCTCCTCGCCTATGGAGCGTGATGCAGCCCTCCAGACAGGAGCTGTCGATGCCTCAGTGACAGACTATATGGGGGCTATGCTCCTACAGAGCAAGGGGACCAAGGTACAGCTCCCCATCGCCTGTCAGGGAGCCTTCCGCCTTGTCCTAGGTAAGAAACCACAACTCAATACCCTAGCAGACCTCAGAGGTGGCCGTATCGGGCTGTCCTCCAATACGCTCATTGAGTACGCGACGGAGCATGCGTTAGTAGAGGGCGGGCAACCTATTCCCTACGAACGAGTAGAGGTGCAGCGGATACCTATCCGCCTCGAGATGCTCCGATCTGGGGAGCTCGATGGTGCGATCCTCCCTGAGCCGTACGCTAGTATGGCTGCTGCCGAGGGGCTCAAGGTCATTGATCTTCCTTCTCATCTAACGAGCAACATCACGGGACTCGTCTTCCTCTCCTCGTCGGTGAAAGCGAAGGAATCAGCTCTTACCTCCTTCGTTGTCGGTTATGATCAGGCTGTAGCCTACCTCAATACTCATCCTAGAGAGGAATGGATAGGTGTCCTTCAGGATCTACTGGGTATAACGCCTAAGGTAGCAAAGACTCTCCCTCTGCCGACCTATACCACTGCGACCCAGCCCCGAGAAGAGGATCTACTCCCCATCCTAGACTGGATGAAGGGGCGTGGCCTCGTCTCTCCGAGCTATGAGCCCACGGGACTTGTCGGTCTGCAGCTCACGGACTAAATATCTCGGACTAGGACTTACGTCAGTCCCTCCCTCAATTATGGATACCCCTCCTGCACTACATATACAGAGCCTATCCGCCTCCTATACTAGTCGGCAGGGGAAGAAACAGCCAATACTTACTGGTGTATCAGCCTCCATTGGAGAAGAGATTGTCTCCGTCATAGGCCCTTCGGGGGGAGGTAAGTCTACCCTCATACATTGTCTATCGGGGATCATAGAGCCCACCTCTGGAAGCATTATGCTGAACGGGCTACCATTAGATCCCAAGAGACACCAGATAGCCCTCGTCCCCCAGCAGTACGGACTCCTCCCATGGAAGCGTGTACGAGAGAACATCCTCCTACCCCACTCCCTAGGGAAGCGTATCGTGAGTGAAGAGCTACAGAGCTCAATCCTACACACACTAGACATCCAGTCCCTACTCGGTCGCTATCCGAGCGAACTAAGTGGAGGACAGAGGCAGCGTGTAGCTCTAGCCAGAGCCTTCATCATGCGCCCCGACCTCCTGCTCTTAGATGAGGCATTCTCTGCCCTTGATATAGCCACAGCCGAGCGTTGCCGAGATCTCTTTGCCGAACTTTGGCAACGTTATCCGACCCCGACCCTCCTAGTGACCCATAGTCCTGAGGAAGCTACGAAGCTTACCTCCCGTACGCTCCTCATAGGAAGGGGTACCCTGCTCACCGATCTAAGGCATCCAACAAAGGATGAGCTAACACAACTCCTACTCCAGATCGATGAGGCGCTTCAGTAGACATCTCCTACAGCTACTATTCGGGGCATCCATCTTACACCTGATATGGATAGGAGGATACTATGCCTTGCACTCGACTGTGCTCCCTGCACCATGGGAGGTCTACCGACACATGCTCACGATGGACTGGGCACAGCTATTAGTGCATTCCTTGGCTAGCCTGGAGCGCATCGGATGGGGAGTGGCGATAGCTCTTTTCCTCGCCTGGGGCATATCCCTTACTGCCGTCCTGTCGCCTCGAGTCGGGAGAGTATTCTCGACCTTTATCTATTTCTCTTATCCGATCCCCAAGCTAGCACTTCTACCCGTCGTGATGCTCCTAGGTGGTCTTGGCGAGGTGACAAAGGTCGTTATGATCGTCTTGATCATTCTATTCCAGCTGGCCGTATCGATGAGGGATGCTCTGATGACGATACCAGCAGAGCACTTTATGCTCACTCGTTCACTAGGAGCTAATACCCTAGGGCTACTCCGTCAGGTACTCCTACCTGCTATCCTACCTGCCTCATTGTCTGCTCTTCGGGTTGCGATAGGTACGGCTATCTCTGTTCTCTTCGTGACAGAGACCTATGGGACTACCCTTGGACTAGGCTACTATATTACGGATGCTTGGATGCGAATAGACTATCTAGATATGTATGCTGGCATTGCCCTACTGAGCCTCGTTGGGGTGGTGCTCTTTATTTTGGTGGATCTAGCAGAGGTCGTGCTCTGCCCGTGGCTCCACAGGAAGAAGTAACGGGGCTCTATCTACTATACCTTCATACCTCCTCCTATACCATTACACAATAGGCTCTCACCACCAGCCAAGCTATCCCTCACTCATCTTAGGGCTGACACATAGCCCCCCTTATCTATTCTGGTCTCTAGCTCTCTAGGAGGATTATTCCACATCCGATAGAGAGCCTTAGTCGCATCTCTGGGGTGTCCAGGTGTTAGTCCCGAGAGAGAGACATTAGAGTCCCCTACTGAGACTATACTTAGAGTATGGTTGTGTACACGCGTGTACACTGGAGTGTACACGTGGGTATACTGGAGTGTACACACGTGTATACCCTTCCCTCCTAGATGGCAAGTGTAGACTCATGAAGTTACTCCTAGGATACAGATACTTCTACTCAAAGGGATACGCCTCAGCCTCTCCTACCTCGGTCTCAAGTGAACACATATGTCCCCCCCACCTATCTAGCCCTGTAGACTACCCCGAGCTCCGGAGGGCTATCAGCCCCCATTTCTCAGCTTTGCTTCCACTGCTCTTGCCTCTAGCTTTATGAGGCTATGTCCTAAGCCTCCTTCTCATCTTTGGGATGACTGTGTGGGGAGAGGCTACACATTATATGTATGTGTGCATGAGCTATGGGGGTACACGTGTATGAAGGCTCTGCTCAGCAAGATTCTGATGCAGTCCATGAGATAGTTGTGGGTGGAGGTGGGGGACGAGACACAGCGCCAAGGTAGAGGAGCCGTACCGTCGGTCGAACAGCTCGCTATCTCGGCCGTAGACCACAGCCCTCGAAAGATCCAAGAATTAGGAGTTATCCCGATAGCTTTGCTTGACGATGATTACCACCTTGCTGCAGAATTATTGAGCACACCTAGACTCCTCTGGTTAGCTGTATGATAGCCCTGGGTGGTGATTACTCTTCCGACAGAATTGATTATCTTTGTGGCGGGTCTAGCCGTGGCTAGCCTGCGACTGGAACCTCACTAAGGGGATGACTTGATCATCCCCTTTTTAGTTGGAGGACTTGGGAATTTTATCTTCATGAATGATAATAATATCTCACTCCCTATGTGAACGATTAAGATAATTCTTAATCATATGAAGTAAGTGGTGGATGGGTACCCCTATAACTATTCTTCGTGGGAAAAATCATCTTTCTCCAGACACCACTTGTGTCAGCGCTCCCCTCAAGCTAAGCTAATCGCCCAATATCATATCCCATCTATCTCGTTTAGGTACAGATATGGGATACTCCATTGTGGAGTTATGGCGCTTTATCAGTGACGAATAGGAGCGAGAAGATGAATATATCGGCGAGAAATAGTAGTTTTGGAGGTTAATTGAACCGGCTAATGGTCATCAGTGTATAGACCATAGTTGGGAGAAGATACGTTTAGGCAATAGAGTAATAGTATAATGGGCAAGATCATCGCTCTGGCCAACCAAAAGGGTGGCGTGGGTAAGACTACGACGGCTATCAACCTAGCCGCATCCTTGGCCTCACTAGGCAAGCGAGTGCTCCTCGTCGACACCGACCCTCAGGCTAACGCCTCCTCTGGTATTGGGATCGAGAGCTCCCAAGTCGGTAAGACAATCTACGAGTGTCTATGCTCCGCCCTACCGGCTCAGGAGGTCATCATCCCCACGGTGGTAGAGGGGCTGGACATCCTCCCCTCACATATCGACCTTGCCGGAGCTGACCTAGAGCTCCTGGAGCGTGACAAGCGTGAATACGTACTCAAGGGGATACTAGAGCCCATAGCAGACCGGTACGACTATATGCTCATCGACTGCTCTCCCTCGCTAGGGGTCATCACGGTGAATGCTCTCGTGGCGTCAGACTCCGTACTGATCCCCGTACAGTGTGAGTACTTTGCACTAGAGGGTATCTCTAAGCTCCTGAACACCATACGTATCGTGCGTCAGAGACTCAACCCCAAGCTGGAGATCGAGGGCTTCCTAATGACGATGTACGATAGCCGTACGCGACTGAACAATCAGATCTACGAGGAGGTCAAGGGACACTTCAAGAGCCTCGTCTTCGAGACTGTGATCCAGCGCAATGTCAAGCTAGGAGAGGCTCCTAGCCACGGGCTGCCAGCTCTACTCTATGATGCCGACAGCCGTGGCGCAGTCAATCACCTACAGCTAGCGACAGAGCTCATCAATAAAAACAAGTAGATGACCAAAGGGAAGAATAAGAATGTACTAGGCCGAGGGTTAGGAGATCTCCTAGGAGGTGATCCCGAGCCCAGCACGGGAGCTTCGTCCATCCAAGAGCTTGCGATTGGGCAGATTGTACCGAATAGTAACCAACCACGTCGGGAGTTTGACGAGGAGAAGCTAGCCGAGCTAGCAGCCTCTCTTCGCTCTATTGGCTTGGTACAGCCTATTACGGTACAGCAGATCAACCCAGAGCAGTATCTCCTGATCTCTGGAGAGCGACGCTGGAGAGCCGCTCAGATGGCAGGACTCGCTACCCTACCCGCCTATGTACGCCCTACGAAGCCCGAGGAGATCATGGAGCTTGCCCTCGTGGAGAATATCCAGCGAGAGGATCTCAATGCCATCGAGATCGCACTAGCCTACCAGCACCTCATCGAGCTCCATCACCTAAAGCATGAGGAGCTCGCAGAGCGTGTCGGCAAGAAGCGTGCGACAGTCACCAACTACCTGCGCCTCCTGCGCCTCCCTGCTGAGCTACAGCTAGGGCTCACCCAGAGGCTGATCGACATGGGGCACGCTCGTGCCCTCCTACAGATAGATGATACGGAGCGACAGATCGAGCTCTACAACCTCATCGTCCAGGAGCACCTGAGTGTACGAGCTGTCGAGGAACTGGCTCGAGCGATCAAGGAGCAGCATACCGAGGAGGTCGAGCAGGAGACCCAGAAGCGCACCGCCCCTCGGATGGTACGCCGAGCAGACTACCGTCTATTCGAGCGACAGCTCTCGCAGGTGCTGACGACCAAGGTCACCCTCCGAAGTGACGCCGAGGGTAGAGGCAAGCTCACCATACCCTTCTCCAGCGATAAGGAGCTGGGACGTATCATGCAGCTCCTGGAGAAGCTCCAGCATTAGTCTATAAGTATCTCCCGTGCGTATCTGTCTCCTCACCCTCCTCTCTCTGCTGAGCTTCCCGGCATACCTATCTGCGGGGGCTTCGCCAGCTATAGACACTAGTCAGCTAAGGATAGAGACTTATCCTCCCCTCGTAGCCTCGTCCCTCGGCAGTGTATCTAAGCACTCCACGACGCAGGATGGGTACCTCAGCCTATGGGCTGATAACACTAGCCGGCAGGATACGGTAGATACTCGGGCACTAGAGCAGTCGATAGAGCGCAGTCTCTGGAAGCCTAGCTCAGGGCGTGCTATGCTCTGGGCTCTACTCCCCGGTGGGGGACAGATATACAATCGCAAGTACTGGAAGCTCCCCATCGTCTGGGGTGCATTCATGGCTTGCTACTATGCGGTCTCGTGGAATCACCGTCAGTATCAGGAGTACCACGCCGCCTATAGAGACATCATGAGCGAAGACCCGTCGAAGAACACCGCCTGGCTAGTCTTCGCTCCTACAGGTGCCAAGGCAGAGAACTATGCTCAGTACTCCTCACTCAAGCAAACACTCAAGCGTGGAAACGACTTCTACCGACGCTACCGAGACCTGAGTATCGTCGTCAGTGTGCTCGTCTACGGACTCTCTATCCTAGACGCCTATGTAGACGCAGAGCTCTACACCTTTGACATCAGTCCAGATCTATCATTGAGGGTAGTCCCGGAGGTGGGACTACCTAAGCTCGGAGCCCCCTCCTATCAGCTGGGGGTGAACTGTAGCCTCACCTTCTAATATGGATACCCGATGAAATCCTATCTCAAGGTAATCGCCTCTTCGTTAGTTCTTTTTTCTACACTCACACTACAGGCACAGACGGATAGCCTTCGTGGCCGTACCCCCTCGAGCCTATCTCTCGCCTCGGCTCTACTAGACCCCATCACACTACCCTCCTCCCTAGATCAGGATGTGGAGGCTCTGCTCGAGCAGTGGTATAGAGGGTATGGCCTACACAAGGGGGCTCGTACCAATAGCCGTGTCGTCCCCTCCTCCGTAGCCGTCCCCTACACTCCAGACAGCGTGTACATACGTATGCTGAACAAGATGCCCTCGGCGATGCACTTCAGCTACAACCCTCTCGTACGCGAAGCTATCGAGCTCTACCTCTTCAAGCGAAGGGGGCTACTCAGCTCCATGCTCTCCCTAGCAGACCTATACTTCCCTGAGATAGAGGTGACCCTAGACAAGAATGGTCTCCCTATGGAGCTCCGCTATCTGGTCATCGTAGAGTCGGCCCTCAACCCCAAGGCGATCTCTCCAGCAGGGGCAGCCGGTCTGTGGCAACTCATGCTCCCCACGGGTAAGATCTACGGCCTCTCGGTCAATAGCCTCGTGGATGAGCGAATGGATCCGATCAAGAGTACCGAGGCTGCCTGTCGCTTCCTAAAGGATCTCTATAGCATCTATCGAGACTGGTGGCTCGTCCTAGCAGCCTACAACTGTGGCCCTGGGAATGTCAATCGAGCCCTCAAGCGTGCGGGAGTCTCTAAGGCCAACTTCTGGGACATCTATCGCTTCCTCCCCAATGAGACCCGTCGCTATATCCCTCTCTTCATCGGGGCTTACTTTGCGATGCACTACCATCGTGAGTATGGGATCTTCCCCCGCGAACTTGGGCGCCCCTTGGCTACCGACTACTACACGGCATCCCACCGGGTGACCTTCGAGCGTATTGCAGAGCTTACCGGAGTAGACCAGGAGACGATTTCAGCCTTCAATCCCCAGTTCCGCCGAGGGATCATCCCCGGGAACAACACGCCCTACCCCGTCCGCCTTCCCCTCTCTGCTATCCTCAAGCTAGATAGTGTCGGTGAGGGCGTATCCTCACCCGAACTCAGAGTAAACCTCGAAGGGCCTAGCAGTAGTGCTAGGAAGGGGCAGCAAGAGAGTCAGGAGGAGGACGAAGAGGAAGTCACCACCAGAAGAGGCCGCAGAGGCAAGCAGAGTAAACGATCCAAGAGAGAAAAGGGCTCCAAGAGCCAATCCTCTCATCACCGCGTACACTCTGGGGAGACCCTCTCCTCCATCGCCCGCAAGTACGGAGTCTCTGTCAGCGAGCTCAAGCGCTCCAACGGACTCTCCTCCGACCACCTCAGTGTCGGGCAGAAGCTCACGGTAAAGAAGAAATAGCTCCGTCTATAGTAAGAATAACTATATAACAAGTAAGAAGCACAATGAAACAACCAACACTCGTCGTACTCGCCGCAGGTATGGGTAGCCGCTACGGAGGGCTCAAGCAGCTCGACGGACTAGGCCCCTCAAGAGAGACGATCATGGACTACTCGATCTACGATGCTATACGTGCAGGCTTCGGCAAGGTCGTCTTCGTCATTCGTCACACCTTCGAGAAGGAGTTCCGAGAAAAGATTATCTCCAAGTACGAGCATAAGATCCCTGTAGAGGTTGTATTCCAGGATCTCGACAAGCTCCCTGAGGGCTTCACGGTACCAGAGGGGCGTGAGAAGCCTTGGGGTACCAACCACGCTGTAATGATGGCAGAGTCTGTCGTACGGGAGCCCTTCGCTGTGATCAATGCCGATGACTTCTATGGTCGTCATGGCTTCGCTACCCTAGCAGACAAGCTCCGTAGCTTCTCTGACACTCGTGACAAGTACTGCATGATCGGCTATCGTGTGGGCAATACCCTTAGCGAGAGTGGCTCCGTCGCCCGTGGTGTCTGCCAGGTAGACGAAAAGGGCTTCCTCACCGAGGTCGTCGAGCGTACTGCTATCTCACGCGATGATGCAGGACGTATCTGCTTCACCGACGAGAACGGTACGACTCAGTACCTCGAGGAGAATACCCCCGTATCTATGAATATGTGGGGCTTCACTCCCGACTACTTTGACTACTCCAATGAGCTCTTCTGCCACTTCCTGAAGGCTCTAGATACGAACCCCAAGTTCGAGTACTACATCCCCCTACCCGTCAATCTACTCGTCGCCGAGCATAAGGTCACGGTCGAGGTACTTGACACTCCAGACCAGTGGTTCGGGGTCACCTACGCTGCTGACCGCCCAGATGTAGTGGCGAAGATACAGGCACTAGTAGACGCTGGCGAGTATCCCACGAAGCTATTCTAGGCACTCCCATAGAGACCTTCCTAAGAGGCTACATCACCCTCCCGTGGTGTAGCCTCTTCTACTAATATATTATCCTACTCACTCAATAATCAACCTCTATCCTATGGCTTTCATACAGTCCGTACGAGGCTTTACACCTCAGATCGGCGAAGATTGCTTCCTCGCAGTCAATGCTACCGTCGTCGGGGATGTCGTCCTCGGTGATGGATGCAGTGTGTGGTTTAATGCCGTCCTTCGGGGCGATGTGAACTCCATCCGTATCGGACGCAATGTCAATATCCAGGATGGCTCTATCCTGCATACCCTCTACCAAAAGTCTACGATCGAGATCGGCGACAACGTCTCGATCGGTCACAACGTCACCCTACACGGCTGCCACATACGGGACTACGCCCTCATCGGTATGGGCTCTGTCGTGATGGATGATGCTATCGTAGGCGAGGGGGCTATCGTAGCAGCTGGCTCTGTCGTCCTAGCTAAGACGATTATCGAGCCCTACAGCCTCTATGCCGGGACACCCGCCAAGTTCATCAAGAAGGTATCCCCCGAGCAGAGCAAGGAGCTCAACGAGCGTATCGCCAATAACTATCAGATGTATGCCTCGTGGTTCGACAAGGAAGAGAACCCTCAGCCCTAAGGCACATACACTTAAATTTATACATCATCCTATGAAATCAGTATTGCTTACTTCGCTGGCACTCGTGCTAGCCCTCGGAGCGACCGAGATCACCTCTGCACAGAGCAAGGACGGTGCTATCACCCCCCAGCTCCTAGAACAGCTGCGCAAGAGCGAACCTAACACCCCGACTGAGCGTGCCCTACACAATGCTATCGCCCTACAGGGGATGAAGGACTTCTTCGTCAATCCTGCCCGTCCCCGCTCTATCGAGGACTCCTTCTCCATCGAGGTCAAGAGTGCAGGTATCTCGGACCAACAGCAGAGTGGTCGTTGCTGGCTCTTCACGGGGCTCAATGTCCTACGTGCGCAGTTCATGGCTCGAGAGAAGTCTGGTACCTTCTTCTTCTCGCAGAACTATTCCTTCTTCTGGGATCAGCTCGAGAAAGCCAACCTCTTCCTCGAGGGAATCATCGAGACCCGTAAGGCAGAGGTTACCGACAAGAAGGTAGAATGGCTCTTCAAGAACCCCATCAGCGATGGCGGGCAGTTCACCGGTATCTCAGACAATCTCATCAAGTACGGGGTGGTACCAGCCGAGGTCATGCCCGAGACGGCCTCCAGCAACGATACTCGGCTCATGGGGAGCATGATCGCACGCACCCTACGCCAGGCAGGCATACAGATCCGCAAGGCCTCTGCCTCTGGCGAAAGCCTTGCCCAGCTACGCAAGCGCAAGGACAACTGCCTCAAGCAAGTCTATCGCATCCTGAGTCTCAACCTCGGTGTCCCTCCCACAAGCTTCACCTACACGCTACGTGATGCTAGCGGCAAGGCTATCTCCACAGAGACCTATACCCCACAGAGCTTCTATAAGAGGTTCGTCGGCGTGGATATGCGCGATCAGTTCGTGATGCTCATGAATGATCCCTCCCGTCCCTACTACAAGGTCTATGAGATCGACTTCGACCGCCATGCCTATGACGGCAAGAACTGGACCTATGTAAACCTCCCTATGGAGGAGATCAAGCAGATGGCGATAGCCTCACTCCGAGACAATACGATGATGTATTACTCCTGCGACGTAGGCCGCGAGCTTGACCGCTCCAAGGGGATCGCAGCGCTTGATAACTATGACTATGCCTCGCTCCTCGGCTATCCCTTCGATATGACCAAGGCTGAGCGTATACAAAGCTTCGATAGTGGCTCTACCCACGCTATGACGCTGAAGGCTGTAAACCTAGATGCAAACGGTAAGCCCACGAAGTGGAAGGTCGAGAACAGCTGGGGCGAAAAGACCGGCGTCAAGGGACATATCATCATGACGGACGAGTGGTTTGATGCCTATACCTTCCGCCTCGTGGTGAACAAGAAGTACGCTACGGACAAGGTACTAGAGCTCCTCAAGACCAAGCCCGTCCAGCTCCCAGCCTGGGATCCTATGTTTACCCCCGATGCTCCCTAGTCCTATCCTATGAGGGCATATCATAGAGGATAAGCTCCTAGCCATTCCCCCGAGAGGAGGTAGCCAAAGGTCTCTGACCTCTTGGCTACCTCCTCTCTCTTTTGTAAGACACCCCTGCAGAGTATACTCTGGTATAGGACTCCAGGCTCTCTAGCCTCGTATCGCCCGTGCTTTGCTCCCCTACGGTCCGCTTATCATCACGCTCTATTCACGAGCGAGAATAGTATATCCCCCACCTATCCTAGAGATAAGTGGGGGATATACTTAAATAGGGCTTGCCTATATCTGTGGAGGTATGGACTACTTACCCTAGGCTGTAGGTATGGACACTTACCCCCTGGGCCGAGGGTAGATAGTTGATCCCCTACCAGCACATCTGCAGTAGGACGAAGGAGATGAAGAGTCCCCAGAGCGCAGCTCGTCGGTGACGCTCCGAGCGTAGGCGCACATGGATATAGGCTAGGTAAGCGAACCACGTAGCTGCCGCCCAAGTCTCCTTAGGGTCCCAAGCCCAATAGTGTCCCCAAGCCTCCTTAGCCCAAAGAGCCCCAAGGAGGATACCAAAGGTCATGAATGCCCAGCCAACCTGCACGAGGTTGTCACAAATATCCATCTCGTGGTCGCTGATAGGACACTTCTTGAACCACAGCATATAGGCAGACATTAGTGCCGCCGCTCCGAGTACGGCATAGGCAAACATATAGACGATGACGTGCGGTGCGAACCAAGGGCTCTGCAGCGCAGGCATGAGCGTCTTGTTATGAATGTCTGGATTAACGAGATTGATCGTAGTGAAGACACCCGCTAGGATAGTACTGAAGGCCAAGATCCAGGGATAACGCCAGCGAGAGTAGACGATCAGTCCTGCCGTAGGGAGGAAGAAAGCATACCAAAGGCGTGTCTCTCCCATCGTTCTCAGGGGAGGACGCTCTAGCGAGAGCCACAGGCCGAAGATAAAGCCGAAGTAGACCAATAGCCCCGCAGCCGTGAGGAGATAGGTCGGGAGAGGACGCTTCTTCCAAGCTGTCCAAGCGCCACCAGCCCATAGGGCTAGGGCGGGTAAGGCAAAGTATATGAAGGAATCCCAAGTCATAAGAATCGGATTGATTGTAATCGAGAGGTTAGAGCCGAGGGAGAGGACGAAGGGTAGCTCTGCTCATAGGTCACGAGATCAGGAGCTATCTGTAGTGAGCAGAGGTAATCCCCTCCTAAAGCCCGCTAGAGGGCTTAACGGCGTTTCTGTGAGACGATGAAGGTGAGTATGGCTCCAGCTAGAAGCATGTAGATACCGACATAGACGGCGGGGAGCCAAGGATCCTTGACGAGCTCGAAGGTACTGGTCTCACTCCATCGTCCCATCGCCTCGTCATAGCTGAGCTGGTAGATACGCCAGCCATCTACTGATACGGGCTTATTGACCTCGACGGTAGCGACAATATTCTTCTGCGACTCCGTATAAACATGGATACGCGAGGCATAGCGCTCGGGCTCACGGCGAGCCATGACGAGGCTTAGCTGCTTGGTAAGCTTGAGTTCCTGGAAGGGGAAGAGGTAGCTACCACAAGTGACCCACCCTACGGTGGGGGGGCCTACGGCACGACCATCCTTCATACGCTGAGCCTCCACGAGGAGTGCTGTCACAGCACCTGACGACTGCCACTCGACGTACTTCGTCGTATCACTCGTGACGACGGGAGCAGCTAGGGGGAGATTCTTAAGCACTCGGATACGCCACTTCAGGATATTTCCCTCACGGAAATGCTTATCGATAAGTGCGATCTCGGGGTTCTTAGCTGGGACGGACTTACCCGTCTGGCTATTGATGATGAGGAGCTTCGGAGGATACTCATCGATCGTGAACTTCTCTAGCTGGATCGCTAGTGGTAGCTCTACAAAGCCCTGCTCATGCGTTGCCCGCCACTCTGGCATATCTGTGGTAGCAGTGAGCTTCACACGCTCCATATCTGCACTACCGAGCGTAGCCGTGACGATAACTAGGAATAGCCCGACGTGGGAGAGGAGTGAGGGGAGCTCCCGCAGACGGAAGTGTAGGATCTGCCGCAGTGTGATCAGCCCCACTATAGTGGCTAGGAGGAGATAGACGAGTACAAACGGCCAGAAGGAGAGCATCTGCGTCAGCCCAATTGGGTCTATAGCACGCTCATGAGCCGATACCTGCCGGGTAAGTCCCATCACTACCGTAAGTGCAGCTGCATAGATGAGGGTCGGTACAGCTGCCTCCGCAGTGAGGAGGAAGGAAAAGAGGCGTACCCGGCGACGTAGCCAGTAGGCTAGAACGAGGATGAGGAGGAATACAATGAGGAAGATGAGGTTGATCGGGAAGGCAAAGTCAGACCAGTGAATAGGGCCGACACTAAACTGTAGTGCTAGCCCTACTAGGATCAGCCCTGCACCGAAGACAAAGCCCTCCTTCATTTTCCAGACTTCATTGAACATAGAGGATGAGGTTGGTGGATAGAGAGAAAGCGCGGCGGTAGACGATGAGGTCTATCGCCGCGTTTGGTTGTGAGACGAGATTATCTTGAGCTTATAGGGTAGCTTACAGTTCGATGAGCTTCCCCTGCTGCTTAGCCGACTGTACCCACTTGGGGACTACGGTGTTCATGAACTTTTCCTTATCGGCCTGAAGCATCTTGCCATCAAGACCGATATAGGCCCAAGCCTTTTCCTTGCTTGAGATGTCAGGCATGGGGACATCCCCCGTGAAGCCGTGCTTAGCTAGGACCTTGGCGATAGCGATACGTGCCTCCTGAGCATAGCCGAGGCTCTGTCCGAGGATACGTGTCACCTCCTGTGGTGCGTGGAATGAGGCTCCGTGGCTAGCGACAGCGAAGTCCCAGCGCCACTGACTCTTGCGGATAGCCTGCAGTGCAGCCTTCATCTCGGGTTCGGTAGCCCCCTTGTCCCAGGCATACTTAGCCTCGATATGAGCCTTAGCGAGCTCCTTCTCTACGCGGTTACGTACGTCGTTGGCCATGCGCTGACGATCGTAGACATTCTGGCGCAGGGTCTCCGCATCCTCGCGATGGCAGGTCTGACAGGTCTTATCGATACGAGCTAGCGGGCTCACAATCTGGTGATCGGAGTACTTCACGCCACCTTCACTCACATAGGGCATATGACAGTCAGCACAGGAGACACCACGCTGACCATGGATACCCATACGCCAGAGCTCATAGTCGGGGTGCTGCGCCTTGAGGATGGGAGCACGTGAGAGCTTGTGGGTGTAGTCTGAGTAGTTCATCTCATCATAGTATGCCTCCATGTCTTCTACCGTCCATCCCTTGTCGTGGGGGAAGGTGAGGTACTTACCATCGCCCTTGAAGTAGTACTCCGTGTGACACTGAGCACAGACGAGGGAGCGCATGTGCTGGTGCGACTGCTCGGAGACGTTTTCCCCACGACGAGCCCAAGCCTCATAGAGAGCAGGGCGAGCGGGCTTGAGCTTCATCGAACGAGCATCGTGACAGTCAGAGCAGCCGATCGTATTGACGATCTCTGGCCCCCACTGACTCCAGGGAGCTTTGTAGAACTCTGCGATCCCCTTCTCCTTCATCAGGCGGGGTACGTCAGGGCTCTTACAGGTCCAGCAGGTACCAGGCTGGATATCTTCCTTGCCGTCTACACCAGGGGAACCTGTACGTAGGATCTCACGCATATCGTCGATCGCATGCTTATGGCCTCGTGGGGTATTGTACTCCATAGAAAAGGAGTAACCAGCCCACAGCACCACCATCTCGGGACGGGCTGCTAGGACGTCGGAGCGCTGCGAGCTATTGAACTCACCCTTGTAGGTCGTATCCGTAGTATTAGCCCACGTCTGGTACTCGCGGGGGAAGTCCTCGGCGAAGAGCTCGTTCTGAGACACGATAGAGTCCTTGAACATGTGCTTGCGGTTGTTGTAGATGCTTACCACCTCGGCACGGCGCTCGAGGAGGGAAGAGACGATGAGTCCGAGGACGAAGACCACGACCATCGAGCCTCCGAACAGAAGCCATCCTTGCCAACGTTTTAGTTTTTGTGCCATAATCTTGGGGTCTTTGTTATTATGCTGTTGTTATTTACTCTGTGTTTTGGGGTGGGCTTATTTCATCATTTTCTGAAGCCAGTCAGGTACGGGGGAGTCAGGTAGTGGTACTTCGGCGTTTGGAGTCGAGGAGATCGAGTTCATCTTACCATGGGCTACGTCGCGGTGGCAGTCCCAGCAAGCCTTACCCTCATCGCACTTGACATCCATGTAGGAGATGCGCCCTGTATTGACGATCTCAGTATTGAGGGTAGCATGGCACCGCACGCAGTTCTCCATGATGACCTCTGCACTCTCGTCGATCGCTTGGATAGCCTGTCGTTCCTGTCGCGTAACGAACTTGTAGACGTGGTTCATCCCGTCTTTACCCTTGAAAAAGTACTTTCTGAAGACGTTGTCGTGAGGTACGTGACAGTCGTTACACGTGGTGTTGCGGGCGTGAGCACCATGCATCCACGTAGCATAGTAAGGGGTCATGATGTGGCAGTTGACGCAGGCCGAAGGATCATCCCCTAGATAGGTATGAAACCTGAGCAGGTAGAGGAAGAGCCCGACTAAGCCTACTGTGATACCGCCCATGAGCAGTAGGGCTACCTTCAGACGAAAACCTAAGCGTGGCAACCGTTGTAGAAATCTGTTCATGATCGTGATGTCTATTTGTTTGATGCTACAAATATATATGGTTTATACCAACTTATCGTTATTCGGAGACAAAAAAGGTAGACACATTTAGGTATATGATCGTACCAACTAAGACGATTTCGTCTAATAATCAGCACTCTATATCTCTTAGGGAAAAGGGCTCAATGGATAAGATTATTGGGTTCCACCTTGGTATTTGGGACAGTCTATCCCCCAAAATAGGCAGAGCCCCCAACCAAGTATCTACTTGATTGGGGTCTCTATCGGCGGAGAGAGAGGGATTCGAACCCCCGGAACCTCTCAGTTCAACGGTTTTCAAGACCGCCGCGATCGACCACTCTGCCATCTCTCCAAGCTTTAGGATTTGAGCTACCCAGGGCTCAGCTCTCCTCCCTCAGCGGATGCAAAGGTACTACTTAATATTTATACACACAAGTCTCCTCTACAAAGAATACCTACTTGTATACTCCCCCCACAAGGGTAGTAGTAAAGACAAATGGGACAGCCCACACACCGGATGACCCTATCTACTCCATCTGATCAGGGTGCGGTAGATGCTTAAAACTCAGCGTACTCGGAGTATATATATCTATCCAAGATTCTTAGTGTGTCGGCTTCGCGGATGTACCAAACCGTGATAAGAGTATCATCTTTAACTCTCCAAGTAAACTCTAGTATCCATGTATTATGCGCCAAGCGTTGCTTCATCGGAAATTGTTGCTCCACGGGATGCCGAAATTCATCATGCTTCTCTTGCAAGATAAAGCTATCCCGACAAAGAGGCTCATAGAGGCTATCCAGCTCCATGGGTGTATAGCTGGTCGGGAGCTGCTGAGGCGGTATTTGTTGCGATTGCTCCCTACTAGGACCTGTGCAGGCGAGGAGACTAGGGATAAGGCAAGAAACCTGAAGAATCTTCGTGAACATGCTCATAAACTACACTTCTATTACTTCACTGAATCAGAATAGCGACCAAGGGGAAGGAAAGATCAATGGCTAGAACTCATCATGCTCTGAGAATCTAAAGTGTCTTAGTTTTCTCAAGGTATCGGCTTCTCTCACATACCAAACCGTGATGAGGCTATCGGCTTTCACGCGCCACGTAAACTCGAGAATCCAAGTCTTGTGTGCCATCCGTTGCTCCATAGGGAACAGCCTCTCAGTTGGATTCCTGAACTCATCGTGTAGCTCTTGCAGGATGAAGCTATCTCTACAAAGTGGCTGATAAAGACTATCTAGTTCCGTCGGGGTATAACTAATAGGAAACACCTCAGGCAGCGTTACTTGCTGCACCTGCTGACTATTGTGACTTGTGCAAGCGAGGAAGCCCATAACCAGACAGCAAATCTGAAGAACCCTTGTCTGCATTCTCATAAGCTATAGTTTCATCGGATCAAACTTCTCGGGAGCAAAATAGAGGTTAAGAGGGAATTGTGGGCCTATCGTTAGATTTAGTCTCCAACAAACAGTAGTGCCTCATTAGAAAATGGAGAAAAGCTTGCTTGTAGCTGCTCTAGTATCACATACTCTTGGTTAAAACAATACTTAGAGGATAGTAGACTACGTCGTCTCCTTATTTCATTGAATAGGAAAGTACCTGACTCGGATCTAGGCGAAGGAACGGTATCGACACATAGCCCTCGGGGTTCAGCCCAGGCTGAGTCTCCTCAAGGATCTTACCGTTCATATCCAAGCGACGATACCACACTTCCTTGCCCTCCTCGTCGTACGCCTCCGTTGGCATGCCGAGTTGGTCACAGACGATGCTGTATGCCTTGCCCTCTTGGATGAGAGCCAGCGGTACGAAGCTCTCCTCTTCGAAGAGCCAAGTCTTCAGATCCTCGCTGTAGGACTTCAGACCATCATCCTCATAGCGCTCACCCGTTCGCCATTCGTGAAGTGGGACATTACCATTCCACAGGTAGTGGAAGCTAGCATCCCCGAGCTTCGTCAGGCGACGACCGAGGGCATTGTAGGTGAAGCGCGTCCAGTGTCCACGACGATGAGGAGCAAAGACGCCCTTGAGTGTACCGTTCTGATTCCAGCTATACTCCCAGCGATCCTTCTTCGTTCCGAAGATGCCAGCCTTACCTCGGAACTTCTCTATGAGTTGTCCATCTTTGTCATACTTAAATGTCCATTCTCCCGACTTCTCGATACGACCTCCTTCGAGGTACTTGCGTAGCTTCTTGTCGGGATCGTTATACAGATTGCCCACCTTGTCGGAGAGACGATACTCCTTCCTGCCATCAGCATAGGTAGCCATCGTCAGCTCGCCCGAGGGGCTGTAGCTATACTGAGTAAGTCCGTAGCGGTCATCCTCGATTGAGAGGAGCCGATCGGCACTGCCCCAGCTGTAGTGGCGGGAGCGTCACTGCTCCGCCGAGCGTCGGGTCTTGCTATCGACCAAACGACCGATGTTGTCATAGGCAAAGCTCTGACTCACGCCTCCTGGCAAGAGACGCTCCAGCTCAAAGCCCAGACTTTCATACTGATGCTCGCTCGTAAAGCTCGCATTCGTTTCCGCTTCACCGGCTCTGAAGCAAACTAGCTCGCCATAAGCATTACGCTCATAGCTGAGCTGAGCCCCGAGACTGCTCCGTAAAGATACGATAAGTCCGTGTTTGTCATAGCTTCACTGAAAGAGTCTGCATTTTGCCGACCTTGATAGTCGTACCGCCCTCCACTAGAGTAAGAGATGAGTAAGAGAATAGATACCACTTATTCTATGATATATATTTGCTTACCTCTACTACTATAAATTACCCTGACTATCTACACCGAAGCTATTACCCACTTTACTTTAAGCACAGAAGCGGCCTTTACTACCATTGAGGATAACGGCAAGGCCACGCTCTGGGATAGAGCCTTTGACATTGTTGCTAGAACTATAGCCACCGGTATTGCCTCATTGAAGAGCGGCCCCATGCATAGAGGAGCGGTTAGGAGCGTCGTATCGGAGATCCATGGGATCCCACTCGGAGTATCATATATCACAGATTAAGAGAGCTATAAGGGGGATATACCAAGCGCTCGGGAATACACTCGGTGAGAACACCCTCATCACCTTACATAGGTGACGAGAACGCTCATTATAGGAGCGCATGAGCGCTCTCGGTAAGAACGCATCTGTCACCTTACATAGGTGATGAGGACGTCCTTTATAGGAGCACAAGAGTACCCTCGGAATGCACACTTTCGCCCCCTCGGTAGGGCCCGACCTAGGAGACACAAGACACCCTCGGGATGAGGCCCTTCAGTGCAGCTGGGGCTACACCTACCTATTTGACCTACCATGCTCCCTTCGGAGCTATCACTGGACTCCTCCGCATCGAGCCTAAACCTTTTCTATGTCAGCCCCCAAGGTAGGGTCACGAAGCAGGGCACTTTTTCCCGCAAATAATGTACCTTTGCAACACTGAAAACAAAGATCATAAGCTGATAGATGGAATATAACTTTAGGGCTATCGAAGCTCGTTGGCAAGCCTACTGGCGAGAGCAGAATGTGTATCAAGTCTCGGAGGACCAGAGTCGTCCTCCCTACTACGTCTTGGATATGTTCCCCTACCCCTCTGGGGCTGGGCTACATGTAGGACACCCCTTGGGCTACATTGCCTCCGATATCTTTGCTCGCTACAAGCGCCTTCAGGGCTTCAATGTCCTCCATCCTATGGGCTATGATGCCTTTGGGCTGCCTGCGGAGCAGTATGCTATCCAGACAGGACAACACCCGGAGATCACGACCGAGGAGAATATTCGACGCTACCGAGAGCAGCTCGATCGTATCGGCTTCAGCTTTGACTGGTCACGTGAGGTACGTACCTCAGACCCCGAGTACTACCGCTGGACACAGTGGGTATTCATTCGCCTCTTCCACTCCTATTATAATTATGGAGTAGGTCAGGCTCGCCCCATCACCGAGCTCATCGAGCACCTAGAGAACCGAGGGACAGAGGGTCTGGAGGTCGCCGAGGGCGAAGCCCTGAGCTTCACGGCTCAGGAGTGGCTGAGCTGGGATAGAGTACGCCAGGCACAGGTGCTCATGAACTATCGCCTTGCCTACCTCGGCGAGACAATGGTCAATTGGTGTGAGGCTCTAGGCACCGTCCTAGCCAATGACGAGGTCAGCGATGGGGTCAGTATCCGTGGTGGGCATCCTGTGGAGCAGCGCAAGATGCGCCAGTGGTGTCTACGTGTCTCAGCCTATGCAGGACGGCTACTGGAGGGACTCGATAGGATCGCTTGGAGCGAGTCACTCAAGGAAGCCCAGCGCAACTGGATCGGACGTAGTGAGGGAGCGGAGGTACGCTTCCCCATCCTCCGGGATCGGACGAGCAAGGGGGACTATCGTGGAGAGCTCACAGTCTTCACCACACGTATCGACACGATCTACGGGGTCACCTCCATGGTTCTTGCCCCCGAGAGCGACTATGTCGCCGAGGTCACCACAGCCGAGCAGGCTACAGCTGTAGAGGAATACCTACAGGCTACCCGACGACGTACGGAGCGTGATCGTATGGCCGATCGCCGCGTCTCAGGGGTATTCTCAGGCTCATATGCCGAGAACCCGATCACGGGAGAGGCGATTCCCATCTGGATCAGTGACTATGTCCTAGCGGGCTATGGTACCGGGGCGATCATGGCTGTCCCGGCACACGATAGCCGAGACTTTGCCTTTGCACGACACTTCGATCTACCCATCATACAGGTAGTCCTCCCCGAGGGAGAGGAACTATCCGATCCCTCTAGCTGGACTGAGTCCAAGGACAGCAAGAGCGGCACACTCGTACACTCTGGGCTACTCAATGGTCTATCTGTACAAGAGGCCATAGCTAAGATGAAGGCTCATATCTCCGAGCATCAGCTGGGACGAGTACGTACGAACTATCGTCTGCGCGACGCCATATTCAGTCGCCAGCGCTACTGGGGAGAGCCCTTCCCCATCTATTACGACTCCGAGGGTATCGCACACACCCTCCGAGATGAGGAGCTCCCACTATGCCTGCCAGAGGTAGACAAGTATCTCCCCACATCAGACGGACAGCCCCCACTAGGACGTGCCCAAGGCTGGCACACGGCTCAAGGATACCCCTACGAGCTCAGTACGATGCCAGGCTTCGCAGGTAGCTCAGCCTACTATCTGCGCTATATGGATCCGCACAATGACCAGGCTCTAGTCAGCAAGGAGAAGGATGCCTACTGGCGTCATGTAGACCTCTATGTAGGTGGGGCGGAGCATGCCACGGGGCATCTAATCTATAGTCGTTTCTGGAACAAGTTCCTCTTTGACCTCGGTCTCATCGTAGAGGATGAGCCCTTCCAGAAGCTCATCAACCAAGGTATGATCCAGGGGCGATCCAACTTTGTCTACCGAATTAAGGACACCAACACGTTCGTCTCTCTGGGGCTAAAGGATGCATACGATACGACTCCCATCCATGTGGATGTGAATATCGTATCCAATGACTACCTCGACCTAGATGCCTTCAGAGCCTGGCGACCAGAGTATGCCACGGCGGACTTTATCCTAGAGGATGGGAAGTACCTCTGTGGCTGGGCTGTAGAGAAGATGAGCAAGTCCATGTACAACGTAGTGAACCCCGACATGATCGTCGAGCGATATGGTGCTGACACACTTCGCCTCTACGAGATGTTCCTAGGCCCTATCGAGCAGAGCAAGCCCTGGGACACCAACGGTATCGATGGGGTACACCGCTTCCTCAGGAAGCTCTGGGGACTCTACTATGCTCCAGAGGGACTACGCGTCACCGACAGCCCCGCAAGCAAGGAAGAGCTCAAGAGCCTGCATAAGCTCATCAAGAAGGTCACACAGGATATCGAGCAGTTCTCCTTCAACACCTCTGTGGCAGCCTTCATGATCTGTATCAATGAACTACAGAGCCTCAAGACAACCACCCGAGAGGTACTCCAGCCTCTACTGATCCTCCTGGCTCCCTTTGCCCCCCACATCAGTGAGGAGCTCTGGCATGCCCTCGGGGAGCAGACGACCATCATCGGGGCGACGTGGCCCGAGTATGATGAGTCCTACCTCATCGAGGATCAGGTGAAGTACCCCGTGAGCTTCAATGGTAAGACTCGCTTCACCATCGAGATCCCCTCGGGAGCTACGAAGGAGCAGGCTGAGGCTCTAGTCCTACAGAGCCAGGAGGCTCAGCGCTGGCTAGAGGGTAAGACACCCAAGAAGGTCATCGTCGTCCCAGGGCGCATCATCAATATCGTCCTATAAGGAACCAAAGCAGTATATAACAATCAATACTTTTCATGGCACAGACATTCAACCCAGTTAGCTTCATAGCTGGGAAGTTCCGTGACCTAGGGAACGAGCTCTCGCGGCAGGTCGTCTCACGCTACTTCTGGCGTGACCTGCTCAGTGTCTTCCTCGGGGTCATGCTCTACACGATCGGCTTCAGCTTCCTCATCTACCCCCAGCGCGTGACCACAGGGGGGCTCATGGGGATCTGTAACATCATCACGATCATCACCGGGATCAAGGTCGATATCCCCTACAACGTGATTAACATCACGCTCCTCTTCATCGCCTTCATCTTCCTCGATAAGAACTTCTTCATCAAGACCCTTATCGGCATCGGGCTTCTGGCGATCATCATCCCTATCGCTACTCGTACGGCTATCCCTGATCCAAGGGTAGAGGAATACTGGCACCTCCTAATCCTCAAGGATCAGCCTCTGCTAGCGCTCATCCTCGGCTCTATGATGTGCGGGCTGGGGCTGGGGCTCATCTTCTCCGTCAATGGGAGCTCAGGGGGGACAGACGTCATCGTAGCCCTCATCAGCAAGTATCGGAATATGTCCTTCGGGCGTATCTTCGTGGCCATGGACGGCACCATAGTGCTCTTCTCCTACATCGCCAACGTCTATCTTGCGGATATCAAGATCGATGCCCTAGCAGCCTTTGATAAGCTCGTCATGTCCTTCATCGAAGTCGTGCTCCTAGCGATGACGATGGACTGGTATACCAACAATAACAAGCAGTCCATACAGTTCATGATCTTCAGCACCAAATACAAGGAGATCAACGATGCGATCATATCTCGCCTACGTCGTGGGTGTACCGTGCTGGAGGCCACAGGGGGCTACACAGGTCAGTCTCAGAAGGTCCTCCTCGTAGTCGTACGCAAGCAGTACTCTGTGGCTATCTCACGGATCATTGAGGAGATTGACCCTAAGGCCTTCGTCTCCCAAGGGGCCGTGAAGGGCGTCTATGGAGAGGGCTTCGAAAGCATCAAAAAGCTGAAGTAAGCGACTAGAGATTATCACAAGTGTTAAAAGCTCGCCCTATAGGTCTCGGCCTGTAGGGCGAGCTCTCTTTATATATGCAGGATAAATATCCCGAGTCTAGTGTAGCTTAGCTTAGTTATATGTATCTTTGTACAGATTTTAATCATTGCAGACATATACAGCATGACGGGAAAAGACCTATATCCCCTGACCTTCATGCCTTTACTCAAGGAGGTTCTCTGGGGAGGGCAAGCCATACGTCCCTTCAAGGGGCTCGAGGCTGATGATAGAAAGATTGGTGAGAGTTGGGAAATATCCCACGTGGACGACAACTACTCGATTGTGGCAACAGGCAGCCTAGAGGGCAAGAGCCTAGATGAGCTCATTGACCTCTACGGAGAGCGGCTTGTGGGTAGGAGTGTGCTTGAGCGGTTCGGTCACCGCTTCCCCCTGCTGATCAAGTTCATTGATGCCCATGACTACCTCTCGATCCAGGTACACCCAGACGATGAGTTAGGCATGAGGCGCCACAACTCCTTCGGTAAGACAGAGATGTGGTACGTGATCCATGCGGCACCAGGAGCCAAGCTCTATAGTGGCTTTGCCCTCCAGTCCTCCCCCGAGGACTATGTACGTCGTGTGGCTGAGGGGACGATCGTAGAGGCACTAGCTGAGTACGAGGTACAGCCAGGGGATGTCTTCTTCCTCCCTGCTGGCCGTGTACATGCGATTGGGGCGGGCTGCTTCATCGCGGAGATCCAGCAGACCTCCAACATCACCTACCGCATCTATGACTACGATCGTACGGACGCCTCTGGGAACAAGCGAGAGCTCCATACAGAGCTCGCCAAGGATGCAATCGACTATCGTCTACAGGATGACTATCGTACGGCCTATACTCCGCATGTAGACGCAGCTGTAGAGCTCGTCTCATGTCGCTACTTCGAGACCAACCTCCTAGAGCTAGATCAGCCCATGACACGAGACTGGGCGACATTAGATAGCTTCGTGATCTACATCTGTATGGAGGGTAAGGTGATCCTACACGATGCCTCTGGCTATGAAGTCTCACTCCATCAGGGACAGAGCGCCCTAGTCCCAGCGGAGAATAAGCTCGTCAGGCTCACCCCGCAGGGCAGGTGCAAGCTCCTAGAGACTTACATCCCCACAGCAAAGTAATCCTGGGCATAGCAGCCCATTAGACACAGAACAAAAGAATCATGGCTAAGCGACTCTATTACCGCATCAAGGAGGTGGCAGATCGAGTCGGAGAGGAAGCCTCGACCATCCGCTACTGGGAGGCCGTGTTTCCTCACATCGCCCCGAACACTACCCCTAATGGTACTCGTCAGTATACCGAGAAGGATATACAGAGGATCATGGCGGTACAGCACCTTCTTCGAGAGAAGAAGATGACCATTGACGGAGCCCGTGCTGAGCTAAAGAGCCACCGAGACAAGGTAGAGCTGAGAAGCAATACGCTGACCCGTCTAAGGTCTATTCACTCACAGCTCCTTGACTTGAGACGTTCACTTGACGAACCGATAGGCATGCAGTGAACGGGGAACAAGGACTACTTCCCCCCTCATAGGGTACAGACAGGAATATCCCAAGGCCTCTCCTAAACAATTTAGGAGAGGCCTTGGGCTTTAGTACCTGCAGAGGATATGTTCCTCAAGGAAGTGATCCAGTGAGGAGTATGCTGAGCTCTTTATAGAGGCGAGTCCCTTACATCCTATTCTATTGGATCACTATTGGGTAGTCTTAGTTGATTAAGCCCCTCTAGGAGCAAGGGAGATCTCGCCACTGGAAATGGTATCATCTGGGTAAAGGAAGAGGGATGTAGATCACATGACCTACAGCCCTCTAGCGGTATGGACGGGACTCGAACCCGCGACCCCCTGCGTGACAGGCAGGTATTCTAACCAGCTGAACTACCACACCGTTCCGCTTTTGCACTGCAAAGATAGTATAAGTAATCGTAACTACCAAACGGATGTATACATGCGCATTGCTCTACACCCATTCCACCTCGGCTGATTAGCCCTTAGGATATAAGTTCTCTAGTTAGCTCAATGCATACAGCCCTCTTATTCAAGAGCCAATATGCCTACTCTTACTTCTATGAGCTAGACAAGAGGAGGGAGGAGAGAGGGAAGCTCACATGCTCTCAGACGGGAGCGGGCCTGGAGGATCACTAAGTGCTTATTTTTCGTATCTTTGTGTAGATATTACAATAGTATTCAACGAAATCAATGAGCGAAGAGCTGTTTGACCAAGCAAGTGAGAAGGAGTACTCCGCCAGTAGCATTCAAGTCCTAGAGGGACTAGAAGCAGTGCGCAAGCGCCCCGCCATGTACATCGGGGACATCGGAGAGAAGGGACTTCATCACTTGGTATATGAGGTGGTAGATAACTCCATCGACGAAGCCCTCGCAGGCTACTGCGATAATATCAAAGTCATCATCCACGAAGATAACTCGATCGAGGTCCAAGACAATGGTCGAGGTATCCCTGTGGATCTTCATGAGAAGGAGGGGAAGAGTGCCCTAGAGGTCGTGCTCACCGTCCTACATGCTGGAGGTAAGTTTGACAAGGGCTCATACAAGGTCTCTGGGGGGCTACATGGTGTAGGGGTATCCTGCGTGAATGCCCTATCCACCTACCTCAAGGCCATCGTCTATCGTGAGGGGAAGATCTATACAGAGGAGTTCAGCCGGGGTATCCCCACGACTGACCTACAGATCATCGGGACGACGGACCGCACTGGGACGACGATCATCTTCAAGCCCGATGATAGCATATTCTCCGTCACCGAGTATCAGACCAAGATCCTCTCCAACCGGCTTCGTGAGCTTGCCTTCCTCAACGCAGGCATCACGCTTTCGCTCATCGACGAGCGTGAGAGGGATGCTGAGGGGAAGCCTCTGACTGAGGTCTACTACTCCCAGGAGGGGCTCAAGGAATTCGCTCGGTACATCGACCGATCCAAGGAGCACCTCATCCAGGACGTGATCCATATCGTCACAGAGAAGCAGGGCATCCCCGTAGAGGTAGCGATGACCTACAATACCTCGTACAACGAGAACATCTACAGCTACGTCAATAACATCAACACCATAGAGGGTGGGACGCACCTAGCAGGCTTTCGCCGTGGGCTGACGCGTACCCTCAAGAAGTATGCTACCGACTCCAAGCTCCTAGACAAGGTCAAGGTGGAGATCACCGGGGATGACTTCCGCGAAGGGCTTACTGCCGTGATTAGCATCAAGGTGGCTGAGCCACAGTTCGAGGGTCAGACCAAGACCAAGCTCGGGAACAACGAGGTCATGGGTGCGGTAGACATCGCCGTGAGTGAAGCCCTCGAGATCTATCTGGAGGAGCACCCCAAGGAGGCTAAGACGATCGTCGATAAGGTCATCCTAGCGGCAACGGCTCGCCAGGCAGCACGCAAGGCTCGTGAGATGGTACAGCGCAAGTCCCCCCTCTCAGGCGGAGGACTACCAGGCAAACTCGCCGACTGCTCCTCCAAGGATCCTGCCCTCTCTGAACTCTTCCTCGTCGAGGGTGACTCAGCGGGTGGTACAGCTAAGCAGGGACGAGACCGAGAGTTTCAGGCTATCCTTCCCCTACGAGGCAAGATCCTGAACGTAGAGAAGGCGATGCAGCACAAGGTGCTCGAGAGCGAAGAAATCCGTAATATCTATACTGCTCTAGGGGTAACGATCGGTACAGAGGAGGATGCCAAGGAGCTCAACCTCGCCAAGCTTCGCTACCACAAGGTCATCATCATGACCGATGCTGATGTCGATGGTAGCCACATCGCTACGCTCATCCTCACCTTCTTCTTCCGCAACATGCGTTCACTCATCGAGAACGGCTACGTATATATAGCTACTCCCCCACTCTACCTCTGTACTAGGGGCAAGGAGAAGGAGTACTGCTGGACCGAACAGCAGCGTCAGGCATTCATCGACCGAGTCGGTGGTGGAGACGAAAAGCGTGTGCACGTGCAGCGTTATAAGGGTCTCGGTGAGATGAATGACGAGCAGCTCTGGGAGACGACAATGAACCCAGAGAACCGTACACTACGCAAGATCACGATAGAGAATGCAGCCGAGGCCGATGCTATCTTCTCCATGCTAATGGGAGACGAGGTAGGGCCACGCCGAGAGTTCATCGAGGCTAATGCGACCTATGCCCGCATTGATGCCTAGTCATCTCCTCTAATGAAGAGGCTCACCCTCCCCATAAGCCTGCGGAGGATGAGCCTCTTCGCTTTATGCTCGTCCTCTAGAGAATGACACTCTGGGGAGAGAACGTAACTATTTCCCCTCGTTTTCGGTTAGGTAATAGATGACAAGCGCTTACTATTACATCAGTACATCCCGAGATCCCTATTATAACATAGCACTAGAGGACTACCTCTATCGGCAGCTACGTTCCTTGGATACGATCTACCTCCTCTGGATCAACACGCCCTCTGTCTTCATGGGGCGGTATCAGCATCCCGAGGCGGAGCTGGATGTCGAATACCTCCGCACAGAGGGTATCGCACTCCTACGCCGCACCTCAGGGGGGGGGACTGTATACCATGATGAGGGCAATCTGAACTTCTCTGTGATCAAGAATGGGGAAGCCTCTGTGGGGTTTGACCTTGCGGCTTGCCCTCAGCCTATCCAATCTGCACTTGCCAAGCAAGGGGTAGAGGTCGTGCGCTCCCCCCGTGGAGATCTCAGACTAAATGACCTCAAGGTCGGGGGAGCCGCAGAGGCGATGACCCGAGGGCGTCTACTGTATCATATCTGTCTGCTCTTCGACACCGACCTAGATGTACTCGAGCGAATTCTGACAGTCTCACCCGATACGACAGTCCGCTCGAGGGTCCCGTCCGTACGCTCCAGAGTAACCAATCTGCGTCCTGTCCTACCAGCAGGCTGTACGATCACCGACCTACAGCACCTCATCTTGGACGAACTGAGAGGGACAGAATCTGAGCTCACACCACTCACACTTGACAGAGATGCAGAGGAGTATATCCAGCACAGACGTATGGAGCACTTCGAGCACCTAGACTGGATCTATTCGCCGATTGGGCTCGCTAAGGGGAGCTAGATAAGTGTATGAGCAGAGCTGATAGTCCCCCTTACATCGACTTCTCCACCTTTCTCTGTCGCTATTTCCCCGGGCAGAAGGTGCAAAAGATTACCCTCACAGCGGGCTTCTCTTGTCCTACCCGAGATGGATCTCGGGGAAAGGGCGGGTGTACCTACTGCAATAATAAGAGCTTCAGCCCCAACTATGCGACGAAGCTCCGACCGATCACGGAGCAGATCGATGAGGGCATATCCTTCTTTAGGAGGAAGTATCCCGAGATGAAGTACCTCGCTTACTTCCAGTCATACACTAACACCTATGGAGAGGTCGCAGACTGTATCGCCAAGTATGAGGAAGCCCTATCACATCCAGACGTTGTGGGGCTAATCATCGGGACACGCCCAGACTGTATGCCAGAGCCTCTACTCCACTATCTCGGGGAGCTCTCCAGACGTACCTTCCTACTGATTGAGTATGGGGTGGAGAGTACCTGGGACAAGACGCTTGAGCGGATCCAGCGTGGACACACTTGGCAGGATAGCGTCGCCACTATCTGGCGCACCCACCAAGCAGGGATCATGGTCGGAGCCCATATCATACTAGGTCTACCAGGTGAGAGCCGACAGGAGATGCTCCTACATGCAGATCGCCTCTCCGAGCTCCCCATCACTACGCTCAAGATCCACCAGCTACAGATCATCCGTGGGACGCTCATGGCAGGCGAATATCTCCAGACCCCCGAGGACTTCCACCTATTCACCGAGGAGGAGTACATCGAGCTCTGTGTGGACTTCGTCCATCGCCTCCGGCCGGACATCGTCCTAGAGCGCTTCGTCTCTCAGTCTCCCCCTGAGCTACTCCTCGCCCCTCGCTGGGGATGGAAGAACTATGAGTTCACGGCCAAGATCCGCAAGGCTCTCTCCACGCCACCATCAAGCAATCAACCATCAACTCAAGTCATAGAAACTAAGTAACAAGACAGTAATGAAGAAGATCTTTATCTCGCTAGCCCTCCTAGCCACAGTGGCTACAGGTGCCCAAGCTCAAGACAACACGACCGAGGCCTCCGCTCCCGAGAGCAACTGGAAGGTCAATGGTATCACAGGTATCAACACAGCCCAGACAGCCCTAGTGAACTGGTCTGCTGGGGGAGAGAACTCCGTGGCATGGAACCTCTACCTCAACGTCAATGCCAACTATAAGAAGGATAAGTGGAGCTGGGACAACGCCCTAGTGACAGACTTCGGAATGACGTATACGACCAGTAATGAGTGGCTCAAGAATGTCGATAAGCTCAACCTCAGTACCAAGGTCGGTCACCTTATCAGCTCTCACTGGAGCATCTCTGCCCTCGGTGACCTCCTCACGCAGTTCGCCCGTGGCTATGATGCTTCCACCAACCCCAATGTAGCTGGCAACCGAGACAAGTACATCTCTACCCTCTTCGCTCCCGGCTACTTCACGGCCGCCCTCGGTGCCGACTATAAGCCCAATGACAACCTCTCCGTCCTATTCTCCCCTGTGACGGGCAAGATGACATTTGTCCTAGACAAGAAGCTCTCCGATGCAGGAGCCTTTGGTGTGAAGCCCGGTAAGAGGCTCCTGGCCGAGCTCGGTGCCTCTATCGTGGCAAACTACAAGAAGAAGCTCGCCGAGAATATCGACTTCTCAACGAAGCTAACCCTCTTCACGGCCTACAACTCCGACTTTGGCAACATCGACGTAAACTGGGATATGATGATTGCCTTCAAGATCAACAAGTTCCTCACGACGACCCTCACGACCAACCTTATCTACGACGACAACGTCAAGAGCGTAGATAAGGCAGGCAACCTCAGAGGGCCTAAGGTTCAGTTCCGTGAAGTCCTTGGCCTCGGCCTCTCCTACAGCTTCTAGTCTAGTAGATCCTCTATAGATGGGAGCTCCTACCTGCTCTGGGTGGGGGCTCCCTTTTTTCTGAGCCTGGGTCATCGCTGAGGCTTTCCACCTCAGTACAGCGCATGGCAGATCCTCTCTCATGGGAGGTTGGCTCAGTCTCAGATTAGGAAACCCTATGGGCGGATTGAAAGATTTGCACTATATTTGCAAAGCAAAAGAATGATATTCATCCAATTAAAATAATTTCATCATCATCTATGACGAAAGCAGAAGTGGTGAGCGACATCGCCAAGAACACAGGGGTAGACAAAGAGACTACCTTGGCTGTGGTAGAAGCATTCATGGAGTCGGTCAAAGAGTCTCTGGTTCGTGGAGAGAACGTTTACCTTCGTGGCTTCGGTAGCTTCATCATAAAGGAGCGCGCAGAGAAGACGGCTCGTAATATCTCCAAGAAGACTACGATCATCATCCCCAAGCGTCGCATCCCTGCCTTCAAGCCTTCTAAGCTCTTCGCTTCGAAGGTGAAGTAGAGGAGTAATCGCAGATAACTATCATATAACAAACAAAAGAAAGCTATGCCAAGCGGAAAGAAAAGAAAGCGCCATAAGATGGCTACGCACAAGCGTAAGAAGAGACTCAAGAAGAATAGACATAAGAAGAAGAAATAGTGTCTTACATGAGGGGTCTAGGGCAAGTGATAAGCTAGCTCTTACCCCTTGTGTGCTTTAGGTAAGCAGCATCTACCCCCTACTATTGATACATCATTTATACGCTAAGTGACCAGTGAACTAATCGTCGATGTCTCCCCGAAGGAGATATCTATGGCTCTACTAGAGGACCAAAAGCTAGTGGAGCTACAGCGTGAGCGCAGGGACTTAGCCTTCGCCGTCGGGGACATATACCTCGGACGTGTGAAGAAGGTCATGCCTGGGCTGAACGCAGCGTTCGTCGATGTAGGCTATAAGAAAGATGCTTTTCTCCACTATCTTGATCTAGGGATGATCTATCAGGCTCAGCAACGCTTCCTCGAGCAGATTGAGAAGACAAAAGCCGTGCCTGCCCTACACAAGATCCCGAACTTCCCAGACCTCCCCAAGGATGGCAAGATTGCCGACTACATCAAGGCGGGACAGAACGTCCTCGTACAAGTCGTCAAGGAGCCTATATCCACCAAAGGGCCTCGGCTATCAGCAGAGATCTCTATCGCAGGGCGTAACCTCGTCCTAGTACCCTTCTCCGACAAGGTCTCGGTCAGCACCAAGATCGAGTCTCACGAGGAGCGTACCCGTCTCAAGCAGCTGGTGCTGAGTATGAAGCCAAAGAACTTCAGCGTCATCATCCGTACCTCTGCTGAGGGCAAGCGGGCCTCAGAGCTGGACCAAGAGCTCCGTCGCCTACTCCGTCGCTGGGAGGAGTGTGTACAGAAGCTCCCCAAGATAACCAAGGCTCCCAAGATTGTCTATGAGGAGTCCAGCCGTGCCTTGGGGATACTCCGAGATACGTTCAACCCTTCCTTCCAAAGCATTCAGGTCAACGACAAAGCCTATTTCGAGGAGATACGTGAGTATGTCGCTCAGATAGCACCAGGGAGGGAAGACATCGTACACCTCTATACAGGGAACTTACCCATCTTCGACGAGAAGGGGGTGACGAAGCAGATCAAGTCCTCCTTTGGACGTACCGTCACCTGCAAGAGCGGTGCCTATCTCATCATCGAGCAGACCGAAGCCATGTACGTCGTAGACGTCAATAGTGGTAATAGGTCGCGGAAGAATAACGAGCAGGAGGGTACGGCTATCGATGTGAACCTTATCGCAGCCGAAGAGCTGGCTCGCCAGCTCCGACTCAGAGATATGGGTGGCATCATCGCCGTAGACTTCATCGACATGCATGACCAGAAGAATCGTCAGCTCCTCTATGAGCACATGGTCAAGCTGATGGAGCCCGATCGCACGAGGCACAATATACTCCCCCTAAGCAAGTTCGGCGTGATGCAGATCACCCGACAGCGAGTACGCCCCGCTACGCAGATCAATACAGACGAGACCTGTCCAACCTGTATGGGCACTGGGAAGATGAAGGGTTCTGTACTCTTCACCGACCAACTGGAAGAAAAGCTCAAGGATCTAGTCCATCGACTAGGCCTCTCCTACGTGAATGTACATGTACATCCCTACGTAGCCGCCTACCTCACTAAGGGGTTCCTCGTATCCATCGCACGTAGATGGAAGCTACAGATAGCACGAGGGATCCGTGTAACTCCCAACCAAAGTCTCGGATTCCTCGACTACAAGTTCCTCGACAAGGAGGGCAACGAGATCGAGACCTTGGATGAATAGACTTGACTAGGAAGCCCATAGAGAGACAGCCCCTGAGTAGTGACGATCAGCGATCGTACCTGGGTCTTTACTCTCTATGGGCTTCTTAGCTTTACGACTAAGAGCCATACATAGAGATGATCTCTTATCCATCCAAGCTCGTAGAGCGAGCTGTCGAGCAGCTAGCTACACTCCCCGGCATTGGGCGCAAGAGTGCCCTACGCCTAGCACTACATCTGCTCTCTCGCCCCGAGGGTGATACGCACACGTTTGCCCAAGCCCTAGTGGAGATGCGAGATGGGATCATCTACTGTCGTCAGTGTCACAACATCAGCGATACCGAGCTCTGCAGCATCTGTGCTAATCCAAGTCGTGACGCCTCTACGGTCTGTGTCGTACAGCATGTAGGGGATGTCTTGGCAATCGAGAATACAGGACAGTATCGTGGCCTCTATCATGTCCTCGGTGGAGTCATATCTCCCATAGATGGGATAGGGCCAGAGGAGCTACTCATCGACGAGCTCGTCGAGCGTGTCCACTCTGGCATCGTGAAGGAGGTCATCCTAGCCCTAGGCACCACGATGGAGGGTGATACTACGAACTTCTTCATCTATCGCCGCCTCAAGCCTCTCGGAGTGAAGATCTCGGTGATCGCTCGAGGGATCGCTATCGGGGATGAGATCGAGTATACGGACGAGGTGACCTTAGGTAGATCCATCCTTACCCGTACGGACTTCGACCAATCCCTTCGCTTCTGACCATCTCTCACCCGCTATGGCACATCTACTAGAGCACGAAGATCTCCGCCTGAGAGCCCTCTCTCTGGAGGATTTGCCTCAGCTAGAGACCTGGGAGAATGATACCGAAGGATGGCTCTCAAGCAATACCATCAATCCCCTCTCCAAAGACTTCCTACAGGGCTATATCACCACCTCCTCGCAGCATATCCTAGAGACGGGGACGATGGGACTCATGATGGAGCTCTGGGATGGCTCTATCCCTACCCCCCTAGGACATCTGGTACTCTACGGCTATACTCCCCTACACTGCCGTGTGGGGCTCGGGATATACATCGCTCCTGAGCATAGGCGCATGGGCTATGCCTCTCGGGGAATTAGACTAGTGTGCCGCTATGCCTTCGAGCGGCTACGTTGCCAGCAGATCTACGCTGAGTCACTAGCCTACAACACACCTTCGCTGGGCTTGCTTCTCTCCCTCGGCTTCAGACATACAGCCACCCTAGCCCGCTGGCAGTGGGCCAGAGGGGACTATCAGGATCTCTACTACTATCAGAAATGGAACGAATAGACCAACGCATCAAAGCGCTCCGAGAGGAGATCAATCGGCACAATCATGCCTATTATGTCCTATCCGCCCCTACCATCTCGGACTATGACTTTGACCACCTGCTCAAGGAGCTAGAGGCTCTAGAAGCCCAACACCCCGAGCTCATCACCCCCGACTCCCCGACCCAGCGTGTCGGGGCAGACCGCACCGAGGGCTTTGTACAGGTAGCACATCGCTATCCCATGCTCTCCCTAGGCAATACCTATAGCTATGCCGAGGTCGATAGCTTCTACGAGCGAGTAAAGAAGGACTTGGGGGGGAAGGACTTCGTCATAGCTGCCGAGCTGAAGTATGACGGTCTATCCATATCCCTCATCTATGAGGAGGGGATCCTCGTACGTGCTGTCACCCGAGGGGACGGTCAGATGGGCGACGACGTGACAGCCAATGTCCGTACCATTCGCTCTATTCCTCTACACCTGCAGGGAGAGGGCTATCCTCGTGAGCTGGAGGTACGTGGTGAGATACTCCTCCCCTTCGCAGAGTTTGATCGGATCAATATGGAGCGTAGTGCGGCTGGGCTCCCTCTCTTCGCGAACCCACGTAATGCTGCCAGTGGCACACTCAAGCAGCTGGATCCTGCTATCGTAGCATCCCGTAGGTTAGATGCCTTCTTCTACTATGTCCCCGCACAAACAGAGATGCCAGATAGCCACTACGAGCGACTAATGCAGTGCCGGGCTTGGGGGCTCAAGGTCTCCCATGCGATCGAGCTCTGTCACACACTCTCGGAGGTCCATCACTTCCTCGATTACTGGGACGAGGCACGTCACTCTGCTCCCGTGGCGACAGATGGCGTAGTACTCAAGGTAGACTCTATCGCAGAGCAAGAGGAGCTAGGCTATACCTCCAAGACGCCTCGCTGGGCCATCGCCTACAAGTTCCAAGCTGAGCAGGCAAAGACCACTCTACGCTCTGTAGACTTTCAGGTCGGACGGACAGGAGCTGTGACCCCAGTGGCCAACCTAGATGCAGTCCCCCTCTCGGGGACCACGGTACGCCGAGCTTCCCTGCACAATGCCGACTTTATCGCTTCGCTAGATCTACACCTCGGAGATCAGGTATTCGTCGAGAAGGGCGGGGAGATCATCCCCAAGATCGTAGGCGTTGCCAAGGAAGAGCGCCCCGCAGGCGCAGAGCCGATCATATTCCCCTCGCTGTGTCCTGCCTGTAGCTCACCTCTACACCGCAATGAGGGTGAGGCTGCCTACTATTGTCCTAACCAAGCCTCCTGTCCTCCCCAGCAGATGGCACGACTGGAGCACTTCTGCGGACGAAAGGCCGCTGATATCCGTCTGGGCGAGGAGACCATATCTCTACTCTTCGAGCAAGACCTAGTACACAACATAGCGGATCTGTATCGTCTCAGTCTACAGGATCTACTCAGCCTACCGGGCTTCAAGGAGCGTAGTGCTACGAAGCTCCTAGAGAGCATCACTGCCTCCAAGGATCGTCCCTTCAGTGCGCTACTCTTCGGGCTCGGTATTCGCTTCGTGGGCGAGACCGTTGCCAAAACCTTAGTACAGCACTACCCGAGTATAGAGGAGCTCGCCAAGGCCTCCCTCGAGGAGCTGACTGCCATACCCGATATTGGTAAGGTCATCGCTCAGAGCCTCGTGGATTACTTCGCACTAGAGGCCAACCGACACTTCATCCTTGAGCTAGAGGAGCTCGGACTCCCACTCCGACGTACAGCTCAGGAGGAGCCTAGCCCGGTCACCTCACACGAATTCGTCTCGGGGCGTACCTTTGTCATCAGTGGTGTCTTCACCGAGCATTCTCGAGAGGAGTATAAGGCTATGATCGAGTCCTATGGGGGGAAGGTCTCCTCCTCGATCTCCAGCAAGACAGACTTCGTCCTAGCTGGTGCCAACATGGGGCCTGCCAAGCTCGAGAAGGCGAACTCCCTAGGCATCACCTTACTCTCTGAGGAAGACTTCCTCTCCCACCTACAGGGCACTCAAGCTATGCCCACCGAGGCTCCTACTCCACCTCTGGTACAGGAGGCTAGTGATGAGCCTCGTTCCCTCTTCGATTAGTCATGCGTCTCACCAACTAACCCTAGAACATATTTGTCCCAGTAATGGAAATCATCTTTATCTGCATCCTAGTATTCTTACTGATCCTCGCCTGCTTTGACCTCGTGGCGGGGGTAAGTAACGATGCTGTGAACTTCCTAAACTCTGCTATCGGAGCAAAGGCTGCCCCCTTCAAGGTCGTCCTTGCCGTCGCAGCTGTCGGTATCTTCATCGGTGCATCCCTGAGCAATGGGATGATGGACATAGCTCGCTATGGCATCTATGACCCCTCGTACTTCACCTTCCAGGAGGTGATGACGATCTGCCTCACAGCTGTCGTCACGGACATTATCCTACTGAACATATTCAATACCCTCGGGTTACCGACCTCCACGACCGTCTCCATGGTCTTCGAGCTCCTTGGCGCAGCCTTTTGTATGGCGATGATCAAGAGTGTCGGTGATCCCTCGATCCAGGTCCTTGACCTGCTGAATACCTCCAAGGCGCTGCAGGTCATCATCGCCATCTTCCTCTCCGTAGCTATTGCCTTCTTCTTTGGATCACTCGTGCAGTGGATTGCTCGCGTGCTCTTCACCTTCAACTACAAGAAGAACCTACCCTACCTAGCTGGCATCTATGGGGGACTAGCTCTCACGGCCATCGTCTACTTCATGCTCATCAAGGGGCTAGGGGACTCGACTTTTGCCTACAAGGAGTGGATCAATGAGCACACCCAGGAGCTCGTCATCGGTTGCCTCATCATCTCGACGATCGTGATGCAGCTCCTCTATTGGTGCAAGGTGAATATCCTCAAGATCATCGTCCTAGCAGGTACCCTCTCTCTATCGCTTGCCTTTGCGGGCAACGACTTGGTGAACTTCATCGGGGTGCCTTTGACGGGACTTGCTTCCTACCAGGACTTCACAGCCCATGGGAATGGCGCCTACGACAGCTACCTGATGACTGCCAACAAGGGGCCAGCTGAGACTCCCTATTATTTCCTCCTCGCCTCCGGAGTCATCATGGTCGTCGCACTCTTCTTCTCCAAGAGTGCCCAGAACGTCATCAAGACCTCCGTGAACCTCTCCCGCCAAGATGATGGTGAGGAGACCTTCGGCTCCTCTCGTATCGCCCGAGGCCTCGTACGCACGAGCAGCACGATAGCGAACTTCCTAGAGCGTGCCGTGCCTAAGCAAGCTCGCACCTGGATCGATAGTCGCTTCAACAAGCAGGAGATCACCCTCGAGCAGGGGGCTGCCTTTGACCTCGTGAGAGCCTCGGTGAACCTCGTCCTCTCGGGGCTACTCATCGCCGTCGGTACCTCCATGAAGCTACCTCTCTCGACGACCTATGTCACCTTCATGGTCGCTATGGGGTCCTCTCTAGCGGATCGTGCCTGGGGACGTGAGAGCGCCGTGGGGCGTCTCACTGGGGTGATGTCCGTGATCGGGGGCTGGTTCATCACTGCTGGTGCAGCCTTCATCATCGCGATCATCATCGCTGCGACGATGAACTTCGGGGGCTTCGTCGCTATGGTTGCTCTCATCGGCCTAGCTCTCTTCCTCCTCTTCAATAGTCATCTGATCAAGCGCAAGAAGGATGATGGTGACGATGAACTCTTCGTCGCTATCCTCAATGCAGAGAAGCCCGAGGCGATGTGGAGCCTACTCTCTGAGCACGTACGTCTCAATCAGATTACCCTCCTCGACCAAGTCAGCACAGACTACATGGATCTGACCACAGGGCTCTTCAGTGAAGACCTACGTAAGCTCCGTCGCACCCAGCACCACCTAGATAGCCACAAGCGTCGCTTCAAGACCATGCGTCGCAAGGAGACGATCGGGCTGAGGCGTATGTCCAATGACGAGGATGTACTAGAGAAGAACATGTGGTTCCATCTCGGAGCAAACGCTTGCCTCCAGATGATCTATGCCCTAGAGCGAGCTAGTGAGGTCGGGGCCGAGCACGTGGACAACAACTTCAATCCGATCCCCGAGCAGTGCCGCTCCGAGTTCCTCCCCATACGTGATCGTGTCATCGACTATATCGCCCAGGTGCACCGCCTCATCGCCAGCGAACGAATGGAGGAAGCAAAGAAGGCCAAGTCTATGGGTAAGGAACTCCGTAGTATCGTCAAGGACATGCGCAAGACGCAGATGAAGCGTACCCACAAGAGCAGTAAGGAGGATCTACGTGCCTCCCTCGTCTACCTCAACCTCCTCATTGAGACGGATGAGCTCCTTGTGAACCTTCGCCACCTCGTAGGCTACAGCCAGCACCTACTGGACGAGGAGTCCGAGTAGCCTATCCGCTCATCCTCCCCACTCTGCGAGAGTAGCCAGACGACAGCGCCCCCGTAGACCAATGAGGTCTACGGGGGCGCTGTCGTTATATGCTCACCCCTCTCTGGGGACAGTCACACTCTCCTTCTACTCTCAGCTAGTAGTCTCAACCCTTAGACTGAGACATATCCGCCACACTAGATCTATTCACCACACTCAGCCTATCAGCCTCGCCTATAAGCTCATTGTGGGAGGTCATCTACACTCCTATAAAGAGCATCGTCATCACCTATGTAAGGTGATGAATACGTTCTTACCGAGAGCGCATCAGCGCTCCTATAAAGAGCGTCACCGTCACCTTACATAGGTGATGAGAGTGTTCCTACCGAGAGCGCATCAGACTACTCGGCATGACTGCTAGTACATTTGATACAGAGGCTGTTACGCGAGGGGCTACTCATAGCTTACCCACCATACCTCTTCAGGGGGGAGATCATAGTCTGAATAGCACTACTATATGATCCTCACCCTCGAGGCGCTCGGCTACAACGTCTCAGGGGGCAAGTTCGTCAGCGCAAGGAGATCGACATCATCACACAAGCAAACATCCACCTCAATGCCAAGAAGCCCGACGACTTCGAGTTGCACCAAGTGCTCCTTTCATACCTCCAGGGGCGTGAAGGGTGGGTGCGTAGACACCTCTCCAATCGGGCTAGGGACTGCCTAGTTGCCTCTACGTAGAAAAGGCGATAGAGGAGGCTCTCAAGAATGATCCAGGCACCTATCGGAGTGCAGTGGCGGAGGAGTTTGGCGATCGATTTAAGATTAGCGACACCGTAGATCCTGTAGACCTAGAGGACAACAAGCGGGTTGCTCGTACCATTCTGCGCTCATTCCCAGATAGAGAGGTGCGGATACGGTCAAATATTACGCATCAATGACCTCTCAATGTATATCTCTCGAAGAAGAACGGACTTTGAGGAAGGGCGAATTAAGATGTGCTACGTGGTGTATAGGGGCAAAGCCATTGCGATTGCCACTGGAGACAAGAAGAAGATAAAAGAAACCTTGTCTCTACTACAATAAAAGTAAATGGAGTTGCAGATCGCTCCACAACTCCATAGTGTAATTTGTCACCCAGAGACCGGCGGAGCTTGAAGTTATCGCGCTTATAGTTTGCTGGCGTGCTGACTCCACGAAGATAATCAATTCTCCAAACAATGCAATCAGACATGCTACTCAAGGTCATCGCGTAGCTAACCAAAGATGCCGAGGCGGAGCCCAACAACCACCTCCCCACAAGGTGGCGGTCATCTCCAAGCGTCACTACGGGGATAACTTCCGCCTCTTAGGCTTTGTGGACGGAGGTCTGCATCAGTGGCAACGAGCTATCCGAAAGCACGACTCGTCTACCTCGGCACAATACCGTACTCTAACCTCCGCTCGGAACCTCCTCATGAGTAGCATCGAGGCCGTGCCGAGCAAGGCCTCTGTACTCGTGTTCAACCCCGTAGCTTATGCTCGCATACACAACGAGGGGGGAGATATGCTCCCCCCACGGTCACCCTCAAGATGAGAAAGTGTTTTTTGGCTCAGTACTACAAAACTGGTGGCAAGAGCGGAGGGAGCGAAGCTGAGCTATGAGGGTAGAGGACGAGGCGGTACGGAGGGGATTTCGTATATTAGCTGGTGAAAGCCTTTGTCATAGGCATTCGGAGCAGAAACAAACGACTTAGATAATTAGAATAGGAAAGATGAAGGAACGGACTCTCCAGATCCCCTATAGCACCCTCACACACGATGAGCTATCCCCCATAGAGCAGGAGCTAGAGCGACGAGCGCTAGAGGCTGCCACTGGAGCCTATGCACCCTATAGCCACTTCCATGTGGGGGCGGCTGTACTACTAGCCAATGGAGAGATCGTGACAGGGTCCAACCAAGAGAATGCAGCCTATCCCTCTGGGACTTGTGCCGAGCGTACGGCTCTCTTCTGGGCTTCGGCTCAGTGGCCTGAGGTGCCCGTAGAGCGACTCGTCATCGTAGCGATCAATAGTGAGGGGCGTGTCCCCTTCATCTCCCCCTGCGGGAGCTGTCGGCAGGTGATCATGGAGGCTGCGACCCGCTTCCATCCCTTCCCCATACTACTCTGCGGCAGCGAGCAAACCATTCGGATAGAAGACTGTCGGCAGCTCCTCCCTCTCGGCTTCGATGGGAGTGCCCTCTAGTGCCTCTCTATCTCCATTATATATTATAGCCCTCAAGGATGAGAACTAGTCATCGCTTCCCCTACATCGAGCGAGATGAGAGCTGGATGTACTTCAATAAGCGCATACTGCTGGAGGCTCGGCGTGAAGACCTACCCCTACTGGAGCGGTTCAACTATCTGGGTATATACTCTAATAACCTCGACGAATTCTTCCGCGTGCGGGTAGCCTCGCTACGTCGTCTCATTGATGCCACGATAGAGGCCTCGGAGGATGAGCGTAAGAAGGCTCGGGATGTACTGCGCACGATCCTGCGCCTCAACCAAGAGTACTCCCAGCTCTTCGAGCAGACCTTCGAGTCTCTGCTGCACTCCCTAGCTGAGGCACATATCCATATCATCAACGAGCAGGAGCTGAGTGAGGAGCAGCGGCAGGAGGTACGCACCTTCTTCATGGAGAAGATCAATGGGACGACCTCCCCGATCTTCATCAGCAGCCCTACCTTTAGCCCCGAGCGACACCTCAAGGAGTCCCTCTACCTAGCTGTCGTCCTATGGCACGAGGAGCAGGAGGCGGAGGAGATGCATGATGTCGCCCTACTAGAGGTACCCACCAAGGAGCTCGGTAGATTCTTTCGTCTGAGAGACCATGGGGGCGAGAGCTACCTTATGTTCCTAGACGATGTACTGAGAGCCTGTCTCCCCTATTTCTTCGTCGGAGATCAGTATGCACGCTACGAGGCATATACATTCAAGTTCACGAGGGATGCCGAGTTCGAGATCGATCAAGACCTACGCACCAGCGTCGTAGAGAAGGTCTCTCGGGGAGTGAAGCGACGCAAGCGAGGGGAGACTGTCCGTGTGGTCTACGACGAAGCTATCCCCCCTGTAGTCCTCAAGCGCCTAAGCGATATGGCTGAGCTCAACTACCGGGATACCCGTGTGGGCGGGGGACGCTATCACAATATGCGTGACCTAATGACCCTGCCAGACTGCGGACGCAAGGGGCTTCGCTTCCCACGTCGCGAGCCTCTCGGTGTCGATGACCAGCGCTACACACAGAGCATTATCGACGAGATCCTAGAGCGGGACCGCTGTGTACACTTCCCCTACCAGAGCTTTGACCATTTCCTTCGTCTACTGCAGGAGGCCGCCATTAGCACCGAGGTCACAGAGATCCGTATCTCACTCTACCGAGTAGCACAGAGCTCCAAGGTCATCAAGGCCCTGATGGCAGCCGCCCAGAATGGTAAGCGGGTGACTGCGGTCATCGAGATCCTTGCCCGCTTCGACGAGCAGTCCAATATCAGCTGGAGCAAGAAGATGCAGGACTCTGGGATCAACGTCGTCTTTGGCCCAGAAAAGCTCAAGATCCACTCTAAGCTCGTCTACATAGCCACCCGCAGGGGAGACATCGCCTGTATCGGGTCGGGCAACCTCCATGAGGGGACGGCTAAGGTCTACACAGACCTCATGCTCATGACAGCCCACAAAGGGATCGCTCGAGACGTCTTGCACGTCTTTGATTTCATTGAGCGTCCCTTCCTAAACGTTCGCTTCAGGGAGCTCCTCGTCGCTCCCAACGATATGCGTCAGCCTCTCTACACGATGATCAATAGAGAGATCCGTCTAGCACGCTCTGGACAGGAGGCTTTCATCCGACTGAAGATCAACCATATCGTGGATGAGAAGATGGTGCAGAAGCTCTACGAAGCCTGCACAGCAGGGGTACGTGTGGAGCTCTGTCTAAGGGGTAACTGCTCCCTAGTGCCTGGCGTGGAGGGCTTCAGCGAAGGGATGTATATCAACTCCATCATCTCACGCTACCTAGAGCACTCCCGTATCTATATCTTCGGCAACGGAGGACAGCCTCGTTACTTCATCGGCTCGACTGACTGGATGACACGCAACCTCGACCGACGCATAGAGGTCATGACCCCAATCTATGACCCCGAGATACAGAGAGAGCTCGACTTCATCGTCTCGGCTGGACTCTCTGATATGGAACAGGGCTACTATACCCTCGATGGGGAGGTCTATGCCTATCGGGATCGCTACCCGATAGGGACGAAGCTCTTCAACTCCCAAGACGTCATCTACAACTATTATCTAAATAAGAAGGAACAGCATGGCTAAGTCTCACTACGCAGGTATCGACATCGGCTCCAATGCCGTACGCCTACTCGTCAAGTGCCTCAATGAGCCTGGGAGCACCGAGCCCCTCTCCAAGGTACAGCTCGTACGTGTCCCCCTTCGCCTAGGGGAAGATGCCTTCACCGAGGGGCGCATATCCAAGAAGAAAGGCAAACAGCTCGTCAGCCTCATGAAGGCCTACCGGGAGCTCATGGAGATCTACGAGGTGGAGGCCTTCAGAGCCTGTGCCACCTCGGCAATGCGCGATGCGGAGAACGGACTTGAGCTCGTCGAGAAGATCGAGGAGAAGACGGGCATACGTATCGAGATCATCGGTGGCCGCGAGGAGGCTCAGCTGATCTCAGCTGATCTCATGCGTTCCCTAGAGGGGCGTGATGGGGATACCTTCCTCTATGTAGACGTCGGGGGGGGGAGTACAGAGCTCAATATCGTCCGAGGACAGCGCCTCATAGACTCACGCTCCTTCGACATCGGTACGATCCGACAGATCAGTGGTCGGGTCAGGGAGGAGGTGCGTCAGGATTTCCGTCACTATCTACAGGAGCTGACGGACACCTATCAGGGGCACATCCAGCTGGTAGGGACTGGGGGGAACATCAATAAGCTCCTCCGGCTAGGAGCTCCCTCCGAGCGTGCCAACATCAATCACCTCCCCATCACTAGTCTACGAGCCGTAGCCGACGAACTAAGGAAGTATACCCCCGAAGAGCGTATGCTCCGCTTCCGCCTAAAGCCCGACCGTGCAGAGGTCATCGTACCTGCAGCCGACATCTTCCTCACCGTAGCTGAGATCACCCAGTCTACAGAGGTCATCGTACCTACCAAGGGGCTTGCCGACGGGATCGTAGACTCGATCTGTCCAGCCCTTAGCTAGGGGGTATCCACGGAAAGATGTTTGGTGCATAAGGGCTTTATCGCTATCTTTGCACACGAAAAGAAGGGGCATCACCTCCCTAGGTGACCTCCTTTGGTCCTATAGCTCAGTCGGTTAGAGCACCTGACTCATAATCAGGGAGTCCTTGGTTCAAGCCCAAGTGGGACCACAATAGAAACTAAGTGAATATAAGCAGGTTAAAAGTTCCATTTGTGAACTTGATAGCCTGCTTATTTCCCTTTGAAGTAGTGAAAAGCTCATAAAAACATCCCCAATATGCATGATCTGTTTACACCACAGCTTACACCCACGATATACGAACCTTCAAAGCTAAGATAAGGAAACGGAGAAACAACTGGGCTGTTCTTCCAGCTGTCCGTATGGCTTCGGGGGTATGGTATAGGAGAGTTCCCAACAGTGCCCTGTCAGTCTCCCCGTCACCTGCACCAGAGGTTCTCCACTCCCTCTAGTGCACCTACCAGCTTTCCGACCTAGTGGTGGGCTGTCCGAGCATCTGACTTTTCGCACTGCTCCCCCTTTATGGACTCCTTTTCGGTGGATTGGCCCACAGTTACTTCGAGGGGTTCAACCTGCATTCCTTAACGTTCGTCTAACACCGATAGCTGAGTGCTGATACTCTCCTAAAATGGACTACCCCTCGGTCTTCGCCCAGACCAAGGGGAGGTATTTGAGATTTCAATTTGCCAACGTATAGATGGCTTCCTACCGATGGGCGAATTGGTACTACAAAGGCATAGAAAGATTTCCTGGTATGAAAGCAGAAGTAGAAACAAATCTTGCAGTGGGTGGTAGGTTCAAGGAAATGTACCACTATTTGCAGAGCAAGGCTCTTGTCCACAGGCAGAAAGACCTTGCCAACCTCATCGGGGCTACCGAGGGCAATGTATCACGAATGCTCAAGGGCGATCCTCGATATACGACCTCATCTATGATTTCACGCATCTGTATGGCTTCTAACTTACCATTCAGCGAGGACTATCTCCTACGAGGCGAGGGGACACTACTCAAAGACGGGACGCAGGACGAAGCCCCGAAGAAGCCCCAACGGGCCTCCAATGAGGTAGAAACGAACACCTCTGGCTCTCGCATCATCCTGCGACTGCCCATTATCCCCATCGAAGCGAAAGCTGGCACAGGGAAAGGCTTCCTATACGACAGAGACAGTTCACAAGACCCTGATGATATATACGATGAGTTCGACTCTATGGAAGTTTTCCTTGAGCGTGAAGTCTCCGATAGATACAAGCTCTTCCGAGTAAAGGGGGACAGTATGACGGACGGAACACTATCCTCAATATGTGCAGGTGATGTGCTTCTTTGCCGTGAAGTCTTCCCAGAGGACTGGAAGCTCGGGCTGACAAACAACCGATACCCAAACGTGGTAATCGTGATCGAAGAGGAGGGCATCCTAATCAAGCAACTAATAAAGCACAGCAAGAAGAACGAAACCATCTCCCTACACTCACTCAACAGCGCCTACAAAGACCTCTCAATAGACCTAAAGAAAGTGCGAGCCTTCTACTACGTGGAGCGCCTCATCGACCGACACCTAGCTCAATGGTAATCTTCCATTCGGTAGATGAAAGCTTAGGTAAAGAATACCAAAGATGGGTCTGTATGGTAGACGAAGGCTCTCGATCATAGAGTCCTTCGCTCAAGCCCGAGTGGAAGCTCATCAGAGAACGACATAAAGCCAACTGGTTACGATCCCTAGGTATCGTCACTAGTTGGCTTTGTCCTCTCTATTTATGCGAGTGGTTCGCCTAGACACTGATTGAGGCCAAATAGGGGCAAGGGGGAGGAAGAGTAGTGGGAGTGGTGAAGTTTTCACTATTCAGAATTATTTCTACCTTTGTTTATAAGAGTCCGCCTTATGGTGTGAGACTCTTTACCACCCAAGAATAGAAATGAACGAATTCAAGAAGTTTGCTGTAGGTCATCTGGGGATGAACACCCTTGCCCTAGAGGACTATATGCAGGTGCAGAGTAGCTATATCTCACCTACAATCATCGAGGAGCGCCCCATGAACGTCGCTCAGATGGATGTCTTCTCCCGACTGATGATGGATCGCATCATCTTCCTCGGGACACAGATCAATGACTATACAGCTAATGTCATCCAGGCTCAGCTCCTCTTCCTAGATAGCAGCGAGCCCGGCAAGGATATATCTATCTATATCAACTCCCCTGGGGGTGCCGTATACGCAGGCTATGGCATCTATGATACGATGCAGTATATCGGCTGTGACGTCTCTACCATATGCACTGGGATAGCCGCCTCCATGGCCTCCATCCTGCTGGTAGCAGGGACCAAGGGGAAGCGCTTCGCCCTCCCCCACTCCCGAGTGATGATCCACCAGCCACTAGGTGGTATGCAGGGGCAGGCCAGCGATATGGAGATCGCAGCCCGTGAGGTCATCAAGGTCAAGAAGGAGCTCAATACCATCCTATCGACCCACTCTGGTCAGAGCTTCGAGACGATCGAGCGTGACAGCGACCGAGACTACTGGATGAATGCCTACGAAGCCAAGGACTATGGCATGATCGACAAGGTACTCATACGAGAGGTAGAGAAGTAATGGCAAAGAAGTATAAGCGCCACTGTGCCTTCTGTGGACAATCAGAGGAAGAGGCTGGGCCACTCATCCAGGGGCTCGATGCCGAGATCTGTACCTCCTGTATCTACAGAGGCTATCACCTACTAGAGGAGCTCTCAGAGAAAGCCCCCCAGGATCAGCACGACCTTCCCCTAGAGGGAATAGATACCCTCCCCAAGCCACAGGAGATCAAGGAATATCTCGATGGCTATGTCGTGGGGCAGGATGAAGCCAAGCGCTACCTCTCAGTAGCAGTCTACAACCACTACAAGCGACTCTTACAGAGCCAGACCACGGCGGATGATGGTGTCGAGATCGAGAAGAGCAACATCCTACTCCTAGGCCCCACGGGAACCGGCAAGACACTGCTGGCTAAGACTATCGCACGGCTACTGAAGGTACCCTTCACGATCGTGGATGCGACCGTCCTCACCCAAGCAGGGTATGTCGGGGAGGATATCGAGAGTCTGCTGACGCGCCTCCTGCAAGTCGCCGACTACGATGTCGCAGCGGCCGAGCGGGGGATCGTCTTCATCGACGAGATCGACAAGATCGCTCGTAAGGGCGATAATCCCTCGATCACAAGAGATGTCAGTGGCGAGGGGGTACAGCAGGGGCTCCTCAAGCTCCTAGAGGGCTCTATCGTCAACGTCCCCCCTCAGGGAGGACGTAAGCACCCCGACCAGAAGATGATCGAGGTCAATACACAGCAGATCCTCTTCATCTGTGCTGGTGCCTTCGATGGGATCGAGCGCAAGATAGCCCATCGCCTCAATACCCGTATCGTGGGCTACAACAGCCCTGGAGCAAAGCACGCTCAGCTGGCAGAGGAGGAACTAATGAAGTACGTAGATGCACGTGACCTCAAGAGCTATGGGCTCATCCCCGAGATCATCGGTCGTCTACCTATCATCACACACCTCAGCCCACTGCACCGCGATACGCTACGCATGATCCTCACGGAGCCTAAGAATGCGCTCGTGCGTCAGTATACCAAGATGTTTGAGATGGATCATATCAAGCTCACCTATACCGAGGATGCCCTAGATGCTATCGTAGAGAAGACCATGGAGCAGAAGCTCGGTGCACGTGGACTACGCTCCATCATGGAGCAGGTCATGATGGATGCTATGTACACTCTCCCCTCACAGAAGGTAGAGACCTTCACTATCGACCGAGCTTACGTAGAGGCTCGGCTCTCAGAGCGGATCGAGGCCTAGCAAACAGAGCTGATCACTACACCTATTTATATCAACACTATATCACCTCATACCTAATTAGAACGACTAGTAACAGGACAACCGCTCAAGAGGAGTAAAAAGGGACTCACAGATTGGTAAGTAGGCATATGGAGGCTGTAGACCTAACAAAGGCACTAAAGAGGTACTTTGGATTTGACCAATTCAAAGGGAACCAGCGGGAGATCATAGAGCAGATCCTCGCTGGTCGGGATACCTTCGTCCTAATGCCTACGGGCGGAGGGAAGAGCCTTTGCTATCAGCTCCCTGCCCTACTGATGCCCGGGACGGCTGTCATCATCTCTCCCCTCATCGCTCTGATGAAGAACCAAGTGGATGCCGTCCGAGGCTTCTGCGAGGAGGATGCTGTAGCCCACTTCCTGAACTCTTCGCTCTCTCGCCCAAAGCTAGAGGAGGTCAAGCAAGACATGCGCTCGGGCAAGACCAAGCTACTCTATGTCGCCCCCGAGTCACTGCACAAGGCGGAGAATATGGAGCTCCTTCGGGAGGTGCCCATCTCCTTCTATGCCGTCGACGAGGCACATTGTATCTCAGAGTGGGGTCATGACTTCAGACCTGAGTACCGACGTATACGTAGTGTCGTCACCGAGATCGCAACGAGACCCATCATGGCACTCACAGCGACCGCCACACCGAAGGTACAACATGACATCATGAAGAACCTCGGGATAGAGCGAGCCGCTGTATTCCAAAGCTCGTTCAACCGTCCGAACCTCCTCTACCAGATACGCCCCAAGACGATAGACATAGATCGCGAGATCGTGCGTTATATCTTAGCCAATCCCAAGAAAAGTGGCATCGTCTACTGTATACGCCGCACACAGGTCGAGACCTTTGCGCAGGTGCTCCAAGCCAATGGAATCAAAGCCCTCCCCTATCATGCTGGGCTAGAGACTAAGGAGCGCATGGAGAACCAAGATGCATTCATCGAGGAGCGTGTGGAGGTCATCGTGGCGACCATCGCCTTTGGGATGGGTATCGACAAGCCCGATGTGCGCTATGTCATCCACTATGATATGCCCAAGAGCCTAGAGGGCTACTATCAGGAGACAGGACGAGCGGGACGAGATGGAGGCGAGGGGGTCTGTATCGCATACTATGACCCCAATGAGCTAGAGCGTATGGAGCGATTCACCAAGGGTAAGTCTGTCGCTGACCAAGAGATAGCACGTGTGCTACTGAGAGAGACGGCTGACTATGCTGAGACGACACTCTGTAGGCGCTCCTTCCTCCTCAACTACTTTGGGGAGCGCTATGAGCGGGAGAACTGTGGCTGTTGTGATAATTGTTTAGTACCTAAGAATAAAGTGGAAGCTAAAGAATTACTTCTAAATCTCCTAGAGGTCGTCAGTGCCCTCAAGGAGAAGTTTAATGCCGACTATGTAACGACCATCCTCCTAGGGAATACGAACTCGGATGTCGAGTCGTTTCACCACGAGGAGCTGGACTGCTTCGGCGTCGGTCGGGATACCGAGGAGTCTGTCTGGACGACCGTTATCCGCCAAGCTCTCATCTCTGGCTACCTAGCCAAGGATGTAGAGAACTATGGCCTGCTGAAGATCACCCCTGCCGGGAAGAAGTATATGAAGAAGCCTACGAGCTTCAAGATCACCGAGAGCGACGAAGAGGCCGAGGAGGGTACCCCCACGGTAGGGAGCGGTGGTGCAGGAGAGTCTACCGACCCTGTACTCTACTCCATCATGAAGGATCTTCGCAAGAAGGTCGGACAGCAGAACGGAGTCCCCCCCTATGTGATCTTCCAAGACACCTCTCTGGAGGCCATGGCGACCCTCTACCCGATCACCATGGAGGAGCTACAGAATATCCCGGGTGTAGGAGCAGGCAAGGCTGCACGCTACGGACAGAAGTTCCTCGAGGTGATCCGCCGACATGTGGAGGAGAACGACATCGAGCGTCCCGCAGACATGCGAGTCAGGACGCTCCCCAACAAGTCTAAGCTCAAGGTGAGCATCATCCAGCAGATAGACCGCAAGGTCGCCCTCGACGACATAGCCATCGCCCTCGGACTAGACTTCGATGTCCTGATCAGCGAAGTCGAGGCGATCGTCTACTCAGGGACACGGATCAATATCAACTATTTCATCGAGGAGGTCATAGACGAGGATCGTATCGAGGATATATACGAGTACTTCAAGAACTCTACGACAGACGATATCAATGAGGCACTCTCTAGCCTAGGCAGCGACTACTCCGAGGAGGAGGTGCGTCTGGTGCGTATCAAGTTCCTCTCCGAGCTAGCCAACTAGACGATATACAATTTTCTCCATTCAGATTATTAGCACAAGATGAGATGTAAGACAGCCCTCAGCCTGCTAGGATTATTCTCCATCGGAGGTATACTCCTAGCACAGCCGACACAGGATGAGCCTCAGAAGAGGAGTATCGCAGACCAGGTCGTATGGATGGTGGGTGATGAGCCTATCCTCCTATCCGATATCGAGTACCAGAAGCTCATCCTACGGAGTGAAGGTCAGGGCATAGAGGGCGACCTAGACTGTATCATCCCCGAGCGTATCGCCATACAGAAGCTCTTCCTGAACCAAGCCAAGATAGATAGTATCGAGGCTAATGAGACCCAGGTCAATCGTATGGTGGAGATGTGGATCCAGAATGCCATCTCCCAGCTCGGCTCTAAGGAGAAGCTCGAGGAGTACTTCAACAAGAAGATCTCCCAGATCCGAGAGGAGCAGGCCGTACAGATGCGCAACGAAGAGATCGTACGTGCGATGCAGCAGAAGATAGCACAGGGCATACAGGTATCCCCCTCCGAGATCAGCATCTTCTACAAGAGTATCCCGAAGGATAGCCTCCCCTTCATCCCCAAGACGGTCGAGGTAGAGATCATCGCTCTACAGCCTCAGATACCCCTCACAGAGATTGACCGAGTCAAGAGCGTCCTAAGAAGTTACGCAGACGACATCAACGAAGGCAAGCGAGAGTTCTCCACCATCGCACGCCTCTACTCTGAGGACAAGCGCACCGCTCTGCAGGGCGGTGAGTATGGGTTCGTTGGGAAGGTATCCCTCGACCCAACCTTCGCGACCGCCGTCTTCAACCTCTCGGACAAGACCCGTGTCTCTCCTATCATCAAGACAGACGAAGGATATCACATCGCCCAGCTCATAGAGAAGCGTGGAGATCTCGTGAACTTTAGACACATCCTGGTACGCCCTGTCGTCGATGAAGCAGCGCTGAGTGCAGCGACCAAGCGTATGGACTCCATCGCCCAGCTTATAGAGGAGGGCAAGCTCGCCTTTGACCAAGCAGCAGCACTCTACTCTGAGGACAAGAACACCTACAACAATGGTGGCCTCATGATCAATAGCTCGAACGAGAGTGACTTCGCTGGCTCCTCCAGCTTCCGCTATGAGGACCTCCCTCAGGATATCGCCAAGATAGCCCATGAGCTCAAGGTCGGGCAGGTCTCTAAGCCCTTCACGATGCGTACAGAGAAGGGACTGGAACAGGTTGCTATCATCCGTCTCAAGGAGGAGCACCCTGAGCATATCGCCAATATGAATACGGACTTCCGCACAATCAAGGAGATGGCTTTGGCCAAGAAGCGTAGCAAGGTCATCGATGAGTGGATACGCACGAAGCAAAAGGCAACGCATATCTACATCAACGAAGCCTATCGGAACTGCACCTTCCAATACCCAGGCTGGGTTCACGAAGAGCAATAATCCATACCTTCGCATACTACGGGCATCTCCTAAGGAAGCCCAAGAACTATAAGTATCACCACTAGCCCCCCATCACCACCTAGGTATGGGCGGCTAGTCCACGTACTATACAGAGTACACAGAGGGGACACTGAGATAGTCCCCCATGTCGGGATAAGGCTCTCATGAGCCTCCCCCAGAGATGAGACAAGATAAGATGAAGCAGGAGCAGGGAAGAGACAGTAGAGAGCACCCACGAGGTATTCGCCTCGTGCTGATGGCCGTAGTTATTGCCTTCATAGGGATTAGCTACCTTGCCTCTAGTGCCTCTCATCGTACTCAGTCTCTCGACGTTCGGGCTGGAGGGGGACAGGATACCCTAGCCCCTAGCCAAGGTCAATCAACCAGCCGAGGCTCCAGGACCCCACAAAAGATCTATATCGAGCACGCAGACCTCCTCAGCTATGATGCCTCACTGCAGCCAGGTGTACAGAGGCTGAGTGGCAATATCATCCTCAAGCATGGGAATGCGACGATGACCTGCGATAGTGCCTACCTCAATGAGGAGGCGCAGAGCTTCGAAGCCTTTGGCAACGTCCATATGGTGCAGGGAGATACGATCAATATGTACTCCCGATACCTCTTCTACGATGGTATTACCAAGGTCGCACGTCTGAGGCACAATGTCCACCTTGCCAACCCCACGACGGACCTCTATACCGATAGTCTAGACTATGATAGGATAGCAGATATCGCCTATTACTTCGAGGGAGGATCGGTCTCTGATGCCAAGAATACCCTCACTTCGGACTACGGGCAGTTCCTACCGGCGACGAATGACGCAGAGTTTAGATACAACGTCAAGCTCGTCAATGAGCGGACGACGATGACGACAGAGCACCTCTTCTACAATACCCGGAGCCAGATAGGACGCTATGAGGGAGAGACCCTCATCGTATCTGACTCTGGACAGATCATCTCTCAGCGAGGGATCTATGATGTCGGCAAGGACATCGGGATCCTGCTGGATCGATCTACCGTCTACTCGGGATCTAAGACCCTCATGGGGGACTCCATTTACTACGATGGTGGAGCTAAGATTGGTGAAGCCTTTGGGCGCATGGAGCTATCAGATAGCGTACAGAGGGCTACACTCTTCGGTGACTACGGCTTCTTCGATGACAAGCGCAGCTATGCGTTCTCCACCTACAGAGCACATGCAGAGGATTACTCGCAGAAAGACACGCTCTATGTCGCAGCTGATACCCTCGAACTAGTGAGTGTCCCTATACGTGATCGGAGGAAGCTCGACAGCCTCATGGCAGATACCACCCTCGGTAAGCGCCCCGATACCCTACAACGCTACCTGAGAGGGTATCATCATGTACGTATCTATCGTCGGGATGCACAGGCCGTAGCCGACTCCATGAGCTATATATCGACCGACTCGATCCTCTCCCTCTATGGTCACCCCTATATGTGGAGTGAATCTCGGCAGCTCTCTGGGGATACGACCGTCTTCTACTTCCGCAACAAAAAGATTGACTTCGTCGATGTCCTCGGGAACACCCTTGCCGTAGAGCATATTGATAGTGTGAACTACTACAATCAGATGCGTGGTGACAAGCTCCGAGCCTATATAGCCGATAGCACCATACGACAGATCGACGTAGATGGTCGTGTCGAGACGATCCTATATATGAGGGACGAGAAGACCAATGACTATACAGGCATGAACCGTATGACGAGTAGCGCTATGTACATCACCCTCGACTCAGGTGTCGTCAAGCGAAGCTTCTGGACAGGCCCTGTAGAGGGGAAGATGTACCCCCTGAGCATGGCTTCCTCGGCTGAAGTTAATCGCCTAAAGGAATTCGTATGGGCCTCCGATCGTAGACCCATGGACAAGGAAGGTGTGATCTACGGCATCGACTCAGCGAGCAGGGCAAGGCAAGCTCCGATCCCCCTATCAGACCTCCGTAAGTTCAGCGGTATCAAGGCCGCACTCTCCGCCTACCAAGTCTTCGACGAGCAGGCGCGTGCAGACTCCCTCCGTACAGACTCCCTGATGAAGGCTCGTAAGCCCTTGACCGAGGAGGAGTACCGTAAGCAATATCAGTTTGTCCTGCGTCCTCGACCCACGGACAGACCTACAGAGCAACCCCCGATCATCAATACATCATGGGTATCCAAAGTTTTTTTAAGCAAAGAAGGCCAAGACAGTTCGAGCACAAGCTCATCTACTGGGATCCTCGTAAAGAGGAACTAGAGAAGCGCGTAGAGCGTATCCGTCAGGAGATGATCGCCTCTGGGGAGCTATCTGCCGAGGAGGCGGACAGAGCCGTAGAGGAGATGCGTCAGCAGGCCTCTACTCCGACAGAGATGGGCGACTATGACTCCTCGGCTCACCTACGAGGCACCTTCATCCGCTCCACAGAGCACCTCCAGCGCCAGCACCGTCGGGGCATCACCTCCTCGGATCGTGATCGTAAGACGATCCGCCTCATGCTTGCCCTACTTGTGCTTGGGTTCGCGTTCTGGTACTTCTTCATCCGATGAGTGATATTATCCGTCTCCTCCCTGAGAGTATCGCCAACCAGATCGCGGCGGGCGAGGTCGTCCCCGCTCCCGCCTATATCGTCAAGGAGCTCCTAGAGAACTCCATCGATGCCGGGGCGACACAGATCCAAGTAGAGATCGTCGGAGCGGGTCGCGAGGCCGTGCAGGTGACTGACAACGGCAAGGGTATGTCCCCGATCGATGCCCGTATGGCCTTCGAGCGGCATGCCACCTCTAAGCTCCGTGAGATCGAGGATCTCGACAGCCTTGCTACGATGGGCTTCAGAGGGGAGGCTCTAGCTGCTATTGCCTCGGTCTGCCAGGTAGAGCTAAGGACACGTACTCAGGAGCAAGAGGTCGGTACCGAGCTTCGGATCGAGGGGGCAAAGGTCAAGTCCTCCTCTCCCATAGCCTGTCCAGTCGGGACGACCCTCCGGGCTATGAACATCTTCTACAACACCCCCGGGCGACGCAAGCACATCGAGGCACGCAAGGAGTCTACGGAGCTGAGCGATATATGGAAGGAGTTCGCTAAGGTAGCCTTAGCGAACCCTCAGGTAGCCTTCACGCTCAAAGGGACGGGGAAGTATGACAAGGTGCTCCCAAGTAGCACACAGAAGGAGCGCATCCTCGGGATCGGTGGGGCGAAGCTCGCCAAGGCTCTGCTCCCCGTAAGCTACGAGAGTGCCTTCTGTAGTATCAGGGGCTTCGTAGGTACCCCTACGACAGCTCTGAGGAGTGGTGCTCAGCAGTACTTCTTCGTGAATAACCGCTTTATCCGTCACCCCTACTTCCATAAGGCCGTCATGCTGGCCTACGAGAAGTTTATCCCTGCAGGGACACAGCCCCACTACTTCCTATTCTTCACCATACCAGCAGCGAATATTGACGTCAATATCCATCCGCAGAAGACCGATGTACGCTTCTTGGATGGGGAGACGATCTTCCAGATCATCATCAGTCTGGTGAAGGAGGCCTTCAGCTCGCATGCGCTCACCCCCTCTATAGACTTCGAGCAGGGGATCCCCATCGAGATCCCAGCCTATCAGGGGCGGCGGGAGGTCGTCCTAGATCTAGACGGCCAGTATCAGTGGCAGGATGAGGGGCAGGCGCCCACGGAGGAGGGCACACGAGGGATCTCCCTCTCTACGGGCGGTACAGTCCTCAGGACACTTTCGGGGCGTAGTCTTCGCCCCAAGGAACCTCAGATTGACTGGGATGACCTCGGGGAGCACTTCGATAGTATGAGCTTCGAGGAGACAGAGTCCCCAGAGCCTCTATTCTCTGCGTCCCCCGACGAAGAGTTCGGCTCCACAGGTATTCGCCTCTCCTCGACCAAGGTGCAGCGACCGACTCCACTCTTCACCGCTAGCTCTCTGCTCTACCAGAGTCGCTATATCATCACGACACTTGCCGACTCACTTGCCATCATCGATATACGCCGAGCACAGCTACGCATCACCTATGATAGCTACCTCAGCGGACTCTCCAGCCTCGCCTATAGCTCGGAGCAACCGCTTTTCCCCGAGGTGCTGGAGTTCTCCCCTGGAGAGCTTCCCACGGCTCTTGCCGTGATGGAAGAGCTCACACAGCTGGGCTTCGACTTCGGGGATCTAGGGGATGGACACTTCTCCGTCTCGGAGGCTCCCTCCCTACTGGCACGAGAGGCTATCAACTTCGTCCGGCTCATCGTCGCCGACAGCCTCGATACTCACCGATCGGGAAGTGAGTATGTCCGTAGCTTCCTCGCCGAGGCAGCTGCCGAGGCGGAGGTACTCCAGATGCCTCTACCGAAGACTAGTGACGAGGTAGCAGCTCTGCTCTCCGACCTCACCTCCAGCTCTGATGCCTACCTTACCCCCTCGGGGAAAAGTATCATCACGCTGCTCAGCGAGACAAGTCTAGCGAGCTTCTTCGGTTAGAGCTCACCGCCACAGCATAAGTATAGTACGAGCGAGAGGCACAGGATAGGATGAATACCTATGTCCTGCGCCTCTCGCTCGTATTGGGTAGGTGTGATTGGGCTATGCTTGTTGCTCAGGCTTCACGCCATTGATGAATACTCCCCGCTTGCTACCTTGCTTGTGAATGAAGAGTACGGGCTGGGACTCATGAGCTACATAGCAGAGGCAGATACCACGCTCTACGATCCAGAAGAAACCTAGATAGCCAAAGAAGCCACCAGAGCCAAAGAGACGAAAGCGTATCCGACGTAGGAGTGTACCATCCTCCTCTATCTCGTATTGGGCATAGGGATAGAACTTGTTGAAGGCCAAGAGGCGTACATGCAGTCCGTCGGGCTGCCACTCATAGTATACAGGCTTCCAGAGGACCGTGATACTCATCAGAGCGATGATCACGAGGACGAAGGGGGCGAGAATCCGATACTCTGGAGTATACAGGGTGTATACGAGCAGAGCGAGAAGGGTGACATAGGCAATCCCTGTAGAGAGCCATACTCGCCAAGAGAGTTGATAGTAATGTTTCATATGTGCTATGTTCGTTTAGGTAAACTTGCTAACGGTATTCCAAAGGTACATTTTTCTACAGAACCTATCACCCATATCTATCATTCTGCTCTCACAGAAAGGTCTCTGCCGTGCAGTGTACGGAGGGGAGAGGTGTATACATAGCTCTTTCACAGGGGGAAGAACCTGGGCTCCCCCCCTCGTATAGACCATGCTATATCGCGTATACCGAGAGGGGAAAAACGCTCTTACCGAGAGCCCACTTGCGCTCTCGGTAAGAGCGTCCTCGTCACCTTACATAGGTGATGGGGACGCTCTTTATAGGAGCGTAGACACGCTCTCAGTATGCTCGTCTCAGGGGATGCGAAAAGCCCTCAGTGATTGGTTCTATTCCCCCCAAGGTGGGACAAGTGCTCCCCTACGTCACACCTATCCGGAGGTGTACGACTCAGTGGGAGATACACGTAAATAGGGATACTGAGGGCATGGAGGGAGATACTTAGCAGAATAAACGGTATTTTTGTACTCGTATGGAATCGAATGAACAAGTGATGACAAGCCTGTACACCAAAGAGGTCTTGGAGTTCGCTGCCGTAGGTGTGAGGTTTGCGAGCCTGCTTGAGCAGGCTTCTTCCCTCAGTGAACGAGCGTTCGTCCATGAGGCGATCTTGGTTCTTCCTCAGCTTTACCTCTCTACCCTACGCTTACCAGATTACCTCTATAGTCCTGAGGAGGACTATATCGAGGAGTTTGTGACCGAGGAGGCCTATGAGGGTGTGCGTCTGAGGGTAGCGGAGCTATTGGGAGAGAAGGACAGCTTCCTCTCCTGTCAGGGTGAGGAGATGCAGTATAGCGACACTCCTCTAGCGGCCTTCGTCTCGGAGTACCTAGCAGACGTCTATCAGCAGACGGTGAACCTACTCGGTATCCTACGGGATGAGAATGAGGAGGCGCTACCAGCAGCCATCGGGAGATGCCTGTTCTACTTCCACTCCTACTACGGGCTACACCTCCTAGAGGCTTTGACCGCACTACATCGCTTACATACCCAGCTACAGAGCTCATCAGATGACGAAGAAGACAACAGAGACGACGAAGAGGAAGACGACGAAGACGACAAAAGGCTCAACGAAGACCTCCTCTACTAAGAGGAAGAAAGCAGAGCTCCCAGAGCCCTCACTATCAGTAACACCTACCCCCAGGCGCGCCAGTAGGCGTACCGGGCGAGGGTCTGCACCCTTCACTCCCGTACATCTCTATCCCACTACAATCAGCGAGGAGGAACTGGCAGCCCTACCCATAGCCAAGTGCCCCGTGCCCCTACACGTCATAGACACCAAGCTCGATGCCCGCAAGGCAGTGGCTAAGATCCGTAAGTCTATGGTCATCGGGATAGATACAGAGACCCGCCCTAGCTTCAAGGCAGGGGTACGCTACGAGGTATCCCTCCTGCAGATAGCGACTGAGGAGGAGTGCTATCTCTTTCGTCTCAACCTCATAGGACTCACCAAGTCCCTCATCAGCCTCCTCGAGGATCCCGATATACTCAAGGTCGGGCTGAGCCTCAAGGATGACCTATCCGCTCTGGCTCGTCGCCATAGCTTCACCCCTGCCTCCTTCGTAGAGCTACAGCGTCTATGTGGGGGCTATGGGATACGAGAGCTCAGCCTACTAAAGATCTACGCGATCATCTTCGCCGAGCGAATGAGCAAGGCACAGCGAATGAGCAACTGGGAGAGCTCCACGCTCAGCCCCGCTCAGATACACTATGCGGCACTAGATGCCTGGGCATCACTCCGCATCTATCTGACGCTACTAGCTTCGCCAGCCCCCTCACCTACGAACTTCGCCCTACTATAATTAAGATATGTCCTACCCTAAGATACATTTGTACCCCCGCAAGGAGGAGTCACTCCTGCGCTTTCACCCCTGGGTCTTCTCTGGGGCTATTGCTTCGATCACCGATGGCAAGCCTCAGGATGGAGACCTCGTAGAGGTACTCGACGCTCGAGGTTCGACCCTCGGCATAGGGCACTATGCAGCAGGGAGTATAGCGGTGCGCATGCTGAGCTTCGGAGGGAGCGAGCAGATCGGACGAGACTTCTTTAGGGATCGGCTACGGGCTGCCCTTGAGCTAAGAGCAAGCATGGGACTCATTCGCCCTGAGGGCGGACCCGCCACCCCAAACACAGCCTATCGCCTTATCCACGGAGAGGGCGACAGCCTACCCGGCCTCATCATAGATATCTATGGGGACACCGCAGTCATGCAGGCTCATAGTATGGGTATGCACTACGCTCGGGAGCTAATCGCAGAGACCCTCTTGGAGGCCTACAGCGAAGCACCAGAGCTGACACCCCCTCTACAAGCCGTCTACTACAAGTCTGAGACGACCCTCCCGACACGGGATATGAGGGAGCTCGCAGAGGATGGCTTCCTCATCGGACATACCGAGGCCAGCTATGTGTGGGAGAACGGACTGAAGTTCATCCCCGACTGGCTCAAGGGGCAGAAAACTGGCTTCTTCATCGACCAGCGGGATAATAGATCCCTCTTGGCTCAGTATGCTGATGGGCGTAGGGTGCTCAATGCCTTCTGCTACACGGGGGGCTTCTCCGTCTATGCACTTGCCTCTGGGGCGGAGCGTGTGGACTCACTCGACAGCTCAGGCAAGGCGATATACCTCACCGAGCAGCATGTCGCCCTCAACTTCGGAGCAGACTGCCCTCGTCACCACTCGATTACTCAGGATGCCTTTGACTACCTAGAGCAGATGCCCGAGGGAGCGTATGATCTGATCATACTCGATCCGCCAGCCTTCGCCAAGCACCGCAAGGTGCTACGCAATGCCCTCATCGGCTACCGTCGGATCAATAGCCAAGCCTTCCGCAAGATAGCTCCAGGGGGGATTGTCTTTACCTTCAGTTGCTCTCAGGCTGTGTCCAAGGAAGAGTTTCGCCTAGCAGTCTTCACCGCAGCAGCAAGCTCTGGCAGGCGGGTACGTATCCTACATCAGCTCACCCAGCCAGTGGATCACCCCATCAACATCTACCATCCCGAGGGTGAGTACCTCAAGGGTCTTGTCCTCTACGTAGAATAAGTCGAACCTTCGTAACCCACTATACCCCCAAGATGCAAATAAAACATCTCATCGAGGAGCACTCTCTCCTCTGTCACTTCGTTGCAGAGATGCGTGATGTCACAATCCAGAAGGATGCTATGCGCTTCCGACGCAACGTGGAGCGTGCCGGCGAGATCATGGCCTACGAGGTGAGCAAGCGACTGCACTATGCCTACCACGATGTACAGACCCCTCTAGGAGTAGCCTCCTGCGCAGAGGTCTCAGATCAGATCGTCGTAGCGACGATCCTTAGGGCAGGGCTAACCCTTCATCAGGGCTTCCTCAACTACTTCGACCGTGCGGAGAATGCCTTTGTCTCTGCCTACCGCAAGTACAAGGATCGCCTAAACTTCGACATCTTCATTGAGTACATCGCCTCACCCTCCCTACAGGACAAGACCCTCCTACTCGTAGACCCGATGCTCGCCACAGGGAGCTCTATGGAGCTTGCCTACAGAGCCCTACTGACCAAAGGAACGCCCCGTGAGGTGCACCTCGTCTCCATCATCTCGAGTCAGCAGGCCGTGGATGCCCTACAGGCCTCCTTCCCCGAGGACAATATCACCCTATGGGTCGCAGCCATTGACCCCGAGCTCAACGATCATGCCTACATCGTGCCTGGCCTAGGCGATGCAGGTGACCTGGCCTACGGAGAGAAGCTCTAAGGCTCCCCACTCCACCCGTCCCACCATCATATAGATACGACTATCAAGCCGACCCTTCGCCCCATAGAGCTCCTCGCTCCCGCACGAGACCTAGACACAGCCCGAGCTGCTATCCAGCACGGAGCCGACGCCATATATATAGGAGCTCCACGCTTCGGAGCTCGTGCCGCTGCGGGAGTTCCACTAGAGGATATATGCCAGCTGACTAGTGAGGCACACCGCTTCGGGGTACGTATCTATGTCACCGTCAATACGATCCTCTACGACCACGAGCTACAGGAAGCCGAGCAGATGATATGGGATCTCTATCGTGCAGGTGTGGATGCCCTCATCATTCAGGACATGGGGATTACTCGGATGAATCTCCCCCCGATCCCCCTACACTCCAGTACGCAGTGTGACACCCTAGAGCCCGAGGATGTACAGCACCTGGAGGCCTTGGGCTTCGAGCAGGTCGTCCTAGCTCGAGAGCTCAACGTGGAGCAGATACGACGCATACGAGCCGTGACGACTGTCCCCCTAGAGGTCTTCATCCACGGAGCCCTATGTGTCTCCTACAGCGGGCGGTGCTACCTCTCTCATGCACTGACAGGGCGATCAGCCAATCGTGGTGAATGCTCCCAGCAGTGTCGCCTACCCTATGACCTCATCGATGACGAGGGGCGGAAGATCCGCACCGAGGAGCACCTACTATCTCCACGAGACCTCAATCGCACGGAGGTACTAGAGCAGATCCTAGAGGCTGGAGCCTCCTCCCTCAAGATAGAGGGCCGGCTCAAGGGTGAGAGCTATGTGAAGAATATCACAGCACACTACAGACGTGAGCTAGATCGCATCATAGCCCTCTACCCAGAGAAGTACTGCAGAGCTAGCTTCGGGGAAGTGTCTCTACGCTTCGTCCCTGACCCTGCGAAGAGCTTCAACCGTGGCTTTACTCCCTACCTCTTCCACCTAGCTACCCCCGAGCACCCCAATGCCTCGGTCATCAATCCCCTCACTCCGAAGAGCCAAGGCCAGTATCTCGGTCGTGCACGCAAGGGACGAGACGGGATCACGATCGATACCCAGGAGCCTCTAAGCAATGGCGATGGGCTACTCTTCGTCACCCCCGGGGGACGAGTAGATGGTCTCCGTATCAATCGAGTCACTCCTGAGGGGAGGCTGCAGCTAGGACGAGGGAGTTCTCTCCCCGAGGGAAGTCAGGTCTATAGGAACTATGATCAGGCCTTCGAGCGCCTACTCGCTGGCCCGACAGCAGAGCGCCGCCTACGAGTCAGCCTTCGTCTACGACAGCTCCCCTCTGCTCTGGAACTAGAGATACGTAGCCACGACTATCCAGAGCACCACACGACCACACGTCTGGAGATGGAACTAGAGGAAGCTCGGAACTTTGACCCCGATCGTCTTCGCTCAGAGCTCTCCAAGCTAGGAGATACCGATTTAGCCGCTCGGGAGGTAGAGCTAGAGCTGACCTCGACTCCATTCATCCCCTTATCGCTCCTCACCCGTCTACGCCGTGAGGCCGTAGAGGAGTATCTGCTGAGCTGGGACAAGCTACAAGCTCCCCTCACCTCGCAGCGAACTCAACAGATGAAGTCGCTCACGAAGGAGGATGTCCCCCCACGACGTATGCGTCAGGCCGACTATAGAGCTAACATATCCAATCATCTAGCCCGTGCCTACTATGAGGCTATGGGCTATACGGAACCAGCAAAGGCCTTCGAGCTCGTCCCGGTCAAGACCGCAGAACTAATGTGCACCAAGCACTGTATCAAGCACGAACTCGGCTACTGTATCCGTGAGACCTCGGAGAAGATGCCCTATCGTGAGCCTCTCTACCTCAGCCGAGAGGGCAATAAGCTCCGGCTAGAGTTTGACTGTATCCACTGTCAGATGAAGATCTTCCAGGCTTAGCCCTCCCCATAGATATTAGCTATAGAGCTCACACGACACAGCGTGTGGAGCTATGACGATAAAGAAAGACTAGTGCATCCCCTTCATGAAGAAGAAAAAAAAGAATAAGCCCACAGATAAGGAGCCTCAGGAAAGAGCCCCCAAGGACTACCTCCTCCGCGCCTGGCTCCTCTTCCTAGTCGTAGCCCTAGGGCTAGGAGCGCTCTACTTCCTGCCCGAGAAGGTAGATCGGTGGGAGCTTACCAAGGTGGATCTCCTATCCGATCTTCGCTACCAAGCCCCTGACACAATCAACAATGCAAAGGGTGCAGAGAAGCTCAGCGAACATGCACGCAAGGACAATGCACGCGTGCGGCGTCGGGAGCAGATCTACGAGCAGATCAAGGCAGAGGCCGTCGCCTCATCATCCTCTAACACGACGCAGCCTCAGGAGCATACTAAGGCTGTCTCGTCTGAGGACAATACGATCATCGATATGACGCCTGAGCATGACGGCCTACGGCACTTCTTCGCTCAGCTCCGTAGGCGGAGTTCCTTGGGTCGTCCCGTACGTATAGCTGTACTCGGAGACTCCTTCATCGAAGGGGATATATTCAGCGGCAGCCTCAGGAGCATGCTACAGGCTCGCTATGGAGGCTCTGGGGTCGGCTGGATGCCTCTATCCTCAGAGACAGCAGGCTTCCGCCGTACGATACGTCACGAGTTCAAGGGGTGGAAGGAGTACAAGCAGCTCCACAAGAAGGGAGACTATCCCCTCACGGGCTACTACTTCACCGGTCAGGTCGGGGACTGGGTACGCTATACGGTCGCCAAGGGAGATCGTCCCTTCGAGATCGCCACGATCTACTATCGTGCCAGCCAGCCCGTCTCCCTCTCTGTATCGACCAACGACGGGGAGGCTCGCACCATAGAGCTCCCTGCGACAGAGCGTGAGGGGCTAGAGGCCTATCGTCTGGCGGAGGGACATATCAGCACCCTCAAGTTTAGCCTCGTCTCGGGAGCCTCGGGCTTCACCTGCTACGGGGTATCGCTGGATGCTTCCTCAGGTATTGCTGTAGATAACTTCTCGACACGAGGCAACTCTGGGCTCCCCCTCGCCTCGGTCAATGACGCACTGAACTCAAGCTTCTGCGCGGCGCATCCCTACGACCTGATTATCCTACAATATGGGCTGAACATCATCTCTCCCAAGCAGCTCGACTACTCCCACTATACGATGAAGATGGGCAATGCTATCCGCCACCTCAAGGCGACTACAGGGCGTGCCGAGTACCTCATCCTCGGGGTATCCGACCGAGGGAAGAAGTCTGAGGGCAAGGTCGTCACCATGCCTGCTGCAGTGAAGCTAGAGGAAGCCCAGATACACCTAGCCTCGGAGCTCGGTCTGACCTTCTGGAGTACTCGTGCTGCAGTCGTCCGTCTAGGCGGGATAGGTAAGCTAGCAGAGCGAGGCTGGGCAGCTAAGGACTATACGCACCTCGCACACCGAGGGGGCGCAGAGCTCGCTAGCCAGTTCCTCGAAGCCTTCCTCCTCGAAGAAAAGTATTATGATGCTATTAGGTAAGCTCGGGCTAGATCTCATCATCCTCTCAGCCTCCCTCGTAGGGAGCTACTCGATGGTCCCCCGACCTATCCCCAACTGGTATGCCCCACAGGGATACCTAGCTCCCCTGAAGGTGAAGCTGAGCCTCTCGAAGCAGTCTCAGACCCCTATCTCCATCGTACAGATCGGGGATAGTCATATCCAGGCAGGACATATCACTGCCCCTATCCGCCGTACCCTGCAGAGGGCATACGGCAATGCTGGCCGAGGCTGGATCGGGTGGTATCGTCTCTACGGCTCCAATGCCCCCGGAGACTACAGGATCACCAGTACGGGGCTGGGGTGGCAACGACAGACCCTACTCAAGGATGACGGGTCTATCCCTATGGGGGTCGGGGGCTATGCCTTGAGGACAAAGCGAGGAGGTGCCTTTTCACTATCCATATCCTCCCCCCTCAATCCCTTTTCTCGGATGTATCTCCTGCGCTCAGCCTCCTCCAATGCGCTCTCGAGCTTCCCTCCGGGGCAGCTTCGTCGAGGCATATTCTCCGTAGGAGCCTATGTAGTGGATACGCTCTCCTGGACCTCCCCGCATGCCGAGGTCACACTCACCCCTCAGCAGGGGGATGGGGATGAGGCCGTCTATGCGGGATGTGTCCTACTTTCTGGCAAGGGGGGAGTCCTCGTACACGACATCGGTATCAACGGGACTACCTATCGGCACTATGCCCGAGAGGACTACATCGAGCAGCTAGCTCTACTAGAACCCGAGCTACTGATCATCTCCCTCGGGACGAACGACTCGTATAGCTACTCCTTCTCGATGAATAGCTTCCGCGAGAGCCTTGATCGAACGATCCATCTCGTGCAGGAGGCACTTCCCCGTACCAAGATCCTACTGACGACTCCCCCACCGAGCTACTTCAGGCAGGCTCATGGAGGTCAGCATGGGCGCCATCGTCAGTCGAAGGCGAGTACGGTGAGCTATACCTTCAACGACAATGCCCGTCGTGTGGCAGCCGAGATCATGCGCTACGCAGAGGCCAATGGGCTCGCAGCCTTTGACCTCTACAGCGCCATGGGAGGCGAGATCGGGGTAGAGCAATGGATCCAGGATGGACTCATTGCCAACGACCGCGTACACTATAGCGTGAGGGGGTACGAGCGTCAGGGACAGCTGATCGCAGAGGCTCTACAAGCCGCCCTAGGGGCATAATCAACAGTAATCCGCCCCCTCGGAGAGCGAGAAGCTAGAGAGGGGACCAAGACGAAACAAAGCTATCATCTGAGAAGAATATATAGCATAGGGCTAAGTGTCCTTAGCCGATAAAGTAAAGCGAATGAACTACCTAGATACAATAGACTGGGGGCGACTGCCAGAGGTACTCTCCTTCGACCGGGATAGCCCGATGATCTTCTCCTCGGGCCTATTCCTCTTCTGTGCCCTACTCTTCCTACCGACCTACCTCCTACTGAGGAATAGGACGGCGCTACGGATCCTCTTCGTAGCTGCCTTTTCCCTCTTCTTCTACTACGAGAGTAGTGGATGGTATGTGGTCATCCTCCTATTCTCGGCCACGATGGACTATCTGATCGGACGAGCTATGGGGGGGAGTGACAATCCTCGTGTCCGTCGGGGGCTGATGACACTAAGTATCCTAGTCAATCTGGGTCTACTCTCCTACTTCAAGTACTTCTACTTCCTGCTTGATCTCTCCCAGATGGCGCTGGCAGCCCTGGGGCTATCAGCACCACTAGATGTACCGCTGGAGGCTAGAGACTACTTCATACCGGCAGGGATCTCCTTCTACACCTTCCAGACGCTAAGCTACACGGTAGACATCTATCGGGGTGAGATACGCCCACTGAGGAAGTGGATCGACTACCTCTTTTACCTCTCCTTCTTCCCTCAGCTCGTCGCTGGACCTATCGTTCGAGCCAAGGACTTCATACCACAGATCCATCGTAGACCACAGCTACTGAGGGCTGAGTACGGGGAGGCACTAGCCCTCATCATCTCGGGGCTGATCAAGAAGGCTATCATCGGGGACTTCATCGGGGCTAACCTCGTAGACCAAGTCTTTGCCGAGCCCTCTCGCTTCACGGGGATCGAGAACCTCTTCGCTACCTATGGCTATGCGATGCAGATTTACTGCGACTTCTCGGGCTACTCGGATATGGCTATTGGTATTGCCCTACTGCTTGGCTTCCGCTTCAATATCAACTTTGACTCACCCTACCAGTCTGGGAGCATATCGGAGTTCTGGCGACGCTGGCACATCTCGCTCTCCTCTTGGCTCCGAGACTATCTCTACATCCCACTAGGCGGGAACCGAAAGGGGCGCATACGCACCTATATCAACCTCTTCCTCACGATGCTCCTCGGGGGGCTATGGCACGGAGCGGCTCTACGCTTCGTCCTATGGGGGGCTATCCATGGCGTAGCTCTTGCGCTACACAAGTTCTATCTATCCGTCACCGCTCGGCTCGGCATACGGAGAGCCAAGCCACTATGGATACAGCGGTTCCTAGGGCAAGTGATCACCTTCCATCTCGTGTGCTTTGCATGGATATTCTTCCGTGCCGACTCGATGGAGACGGCGACGACGGTCATCAATCAGATCATAGGGCACTTCACTCCCGAGGTCTTCATGCAGTTCGTGGAGGGCTATCGTGGGGTACTGATCATCATGGCTATCGGCTACCTACTTCACTTCACCTCGCATCGCCAGGAGCAGTGGTTTAGGTCTTGGATCACCAATCGGAACTTCGTCATACAGGCTGCCGTCTTTATCCTCGTGATCTTCGCTATGCTGCAGATACGTAGTGCCGATGCTCAGCCGTTCATCTACTTCAACTTCTAGCCTACCCTCCCCTATATGCAGCATACACTCATCAGCAGCGATACGATATGCGCCGTAGCCACCCCCCCAGGCTCTGGAGGGGTAGCCCTCATCCGCATCTCAGGGTCAGAGGCTATCGGTATCGTGGATCAGATCTTCACCTGCTCGGAGCTACGTAGCCTAGAGCGTGCCAAGGCTCGTACAGCCTATCTAGGCAAGATCGTCCACGAAGGAAAGCTCCTCGACGAAGTCCTCGTCACCTGCTTCCCTGCCCCACGCTCCTACACAGGTGAGGATGTTGTAGAGATCTCCTGCCACGGATCTGAATATATCCAGCAGGCCTTGCTCGAGGCTCTCACCGACAACGGCTGTCGTATAGCTGCCCCAGGAGAGTATACCCGACGAGCCTACCTCAATGGCAAGATGGACCTTAGCCGTGCGGAGGCTGTCGCCGACCTCATCGCCTCGGAGAGTGCCGCCCAGCACCGTATGGCGCTCTCTCAGATGCGAGGGGGATACAGCAGGGAGTTCACGGCACTACGTGATCGGCTCATCCAGCTCACCTCCCTAATGGAGCTAGAGCTGGACTTTAGTGAGGAGGATGTGACCTTTGCAGACCGATCTCAGCTGCTAGAGCTCCTAGAAGAACTTGCACAGAAGATAAGCAGACTTACTGAGAGCTTCCGTCTAGGGAATGCCATCAAGCGAGGCATCCCCGTGGCAATCATTGGGGCAACCAACGCAGGCAAGAGCACCCTACTAAATGCCCTACTCGGCGAAGAGCGTGCGATCGTTAGCGACCTCGAGGGTACGACACGTGACACCATCGAGGAGGTACTCAATGTTGAGGGCATTACCTTCCGCTTCATAGATACTGCAGGGCTACGTACTACAACCGATGCTATCGAGGCACTTGGTATCGAGCGTAGCTACGACAAAATGGCCTCCGCCACTATCGTCCTACTCATGCTGGACGGCACAAGGCTAGAGGACAAAGCCTACCTCTCCTCCGTACAGGATCTTATGCCCCGTCTCGCCGAAGTCTCCTACCTCGTACTACTGAATAAGGCAGACCTCCTCGAGCCAAGTCGTATCACGGAGCTTCTCTCCCCCACCTCGCCCCTACGTCAGCTCTTCCCAGAGGGCACTCCCCTGCTAAGCCTATCAGCAAAGGAGGGTCTCGGGATCGATGAGCTCCGCAAGGCTCTTGTCTCCACCCTGGGCTTACCCCACCTCAGCCCCTCTGACCTCGTCGTCAGCAACGCTCGCCACTATGCCCTCCTCACCAAGGCGCAGAGTGCACTAGAGCAAGTACACAGAGCCCTTACCGAAGGCTTGCCAACCGACCTCATCACCCCCGACCTACGCATCGCAGTCACGGCCATCGGCGAAGTGACCGGCCAAGAGATCACGAGCGACACTGTCCTCCACAACATCTTTGCCCACTTCTGCATCGGAAAGTAGCTGCTGACCACAAGTAAAGCCTAAGTAGTACTCAAAAAGGAAAGGCGCTCGTTATGAGCGCCTTTCCTTTTATCTATCTACACATTGGGCTTCATCCGAAGGTTTTTGTTCTCCTATTCTTGTACTTCATTTGCACCTCACTCTTCTTATCAACAGTCAAGTGCCTCGAAAGGAAGAGCCTAGATTGTCTATCCAACGATTCTATGAATATAAGCTAGTCGAGATAAGTTGGCGGACGAAGAAAATTACTCAGATAGGCAAACTCACATTTATAGCGTTCCAAGCGTTCGTAGTCCCGAGGAGAAGGGGATACTAGTCGAGAAAGATCCATGTTATGAGTCAAATCATGTAGTTTGACAGCCGTTGCTAATGGACTAGCCACTATACCTTGTATATAAGACTCTCGATTAGCTGCACAATGGTGGTCTAGAAGCCTTAGTGCTCGCTCTATTTCATTTCTATCTCGCCTAGGTAACGAAGCCCCTGCAAGCTCTTCCAAAAGGGACAGTACGAAGTCCGGCGTAGATTGGGTATCCTCAGTACTATCATGCAGATAACCAACTACCCGTTCACGCCAGTCCCTTCCCTGAGCAGCAACAGCAGAGAGATGACCTTCGTAATAAGGCACACCAGCCTTATCTACTTGTCCCAGATGCAGACGCTTGGCAACTAGAGAAGCACATTCCACCCAAACATGTGCAGCAGGTGTTCCAGTAAATGGCTGTGGAGATACCGGAGGCAAAGGAAAATGTTCGCCATCTCCTCCAATGGTATCGATATATCCACTACATATACTCGCTATCCGATCATCAGAGTAGGGATTTGGATAAATGCCTCTGCATGCAAGCTCTACTACTCGTCTAAACCACTGTACATAATCTGAATCCACCGCCTTAGCCCTGAGTAGATCTGGGTGCTCTGCAAACTCTTCTAGGAACTCATCAGCAAGAGAATCCGCAGATAGCCCACAGCAATCAGAGCCAACAGAGGAATACCAAATAGCCTCTCCCTCCAATTCGTAGCCGTTTTCACTCATTGCATCTCGATGCGCTAGATGAACTCTATAAGCCATCCCATTAGGTGATAGATAACCAAAGAAACGCATGCGTTCGTAGCCACGTCTATGTAGTTCTTCTAACAGTAGGATAACATCTCTAGCCCCTAGAGTACAGTTGGTAAATCGCTTCATAGAATCTTACTTGTATTCTTCGTTGTCGCCAAATATACAGCATTCCTAAGGAACTATCTCAGTCAACATGGACACCCTTTGCTCAGATCCTAGATAATCAGAGAGAGATAGGCTTGTTTGAAGACTTGATGGGGATAACTTATAGGTCTCAGGGGGGCGTGGGTGGGAGTGACATGCTCCAGCTCCTCCCCGAAGAGTTCCTTGTAAAGTCCCCTACGGCTGTCCTATGCGCTTGGACATAATCTAGAGTTATGCTTCGAGATACTTGCACAGAAGACGATGAGCAGAAGGAGCGGTAAGAGCTAGCATTTATTCTTATCACTACGGCGATTATCGATCGGGCTGAGATTACTGATGAGGCTAGATAGGAAGTTCCATAACATGAGAGCGAGAGTGGATGAAACAAAGCTAAGCAAGTCTACCTAGCTATGGGCAACATCATGCACCAGCCCTGCCATCTCTCAAGAGCTCTCCTCGGGCTAACATATGAGAAATCACCAGAGGCCAAGAGCAAAGGGGGCGAGGAGCACTTTCTAGGGAAGGTAGGATCTACACTATTGGTGTATATCTACTTGTGTATATCTACCGTGCAACACCTGCTATCTAGGAGAGAAGAGTATACACGTGTGTACACTACTGTATACCCACGTGTACACAACAGTATACACGCGTGTACACTACTCCGCTCTAGGTATATCCTCGGTAGAGCTCTCTCGTAGGTGTATGTCCCGAGACTAACGGCTAAGCAATCAGAAGATTAGGCCTAGGGCTCTCCCCTAACCGCGAAATCCCCCTCCGTAAGCACCCAAGAGTAGCGGATGCTCAAGGAGTCTATACACTGGTTCCATGACAAGGATGAGCCTGTACTAGGGGATACAGAGGAAAGAGCTAACTTTGCACGAAAGAGTATACCATTCAAATCATCTCCATATCACCCCTCTCATATGAAGGAACTGAAATGCCCCAAATGTAATAGTGTCTTCACGGTAGACGAGGCTGGCTACGCAGCGATCCTGAGCCAAGTACGGAGCGCAGAGTTCGACCGAGAGCTCAAGCGTAGAGTACAAGAGCTACAGGAGCTACAGCAGGCTGCCCAAGAGGTAGCCATCCGACAAGAAGAGACCAAGTGGAAACTAGAGCTAGGCAAGCAGGCGAGCCGAGCCAGCGACCTAGAGCGAGAGAAGCAAGCTATACAGGCTGAGAAAGACCTAGAGATAGCTAGGCTCCAGGCAAGACTACAGAGCTACGAAGAGAGCAAGCAAGCCGAGCTAGAGCTTGCTCTCGCAAAGAAGGATAACGAGATCGCCACCCTCCAGGCCTCGATCGCCCAGAAGGAGAAGGAGACCAAAATCGCAGTACTCCAGGAGCGACAGACAGCTCAGCAGGCTCTCAGCGAAAAGGAAAGTGAGCTACAGAGACTACATACGGCTCATGACCTAGAGCTAAAGAAAGCTAACGAGCTCATCGACTACTACAAGGACATGAAGCTTCGCCTATCGACCAAGATGGTCGGCGAGACCCTAGAGGCACACTGTGCCAACCTCTTTAGCCAGATGCTCCGCCCCGTGATGCCGGGGGCTTACTTCGAGAAGGATAATGATGCTTCGGGTGGGGCCAAGGGGGACTTCATCTTCAGGGACAGCGTAGATGGAGTCGAGTACCTCTCTATCATGTTTGAGATGAAGAACGAGATGGATACGACGGCCACCAAGCATCGCAACGAGGACTTCCTCAAGAAGCTCGACAGCGACCGCCGAAGCAAGGGGTGCGAGTACGCTGTCCTCGTATCTCTCCTAGAGCCAGAGAATGAGCTATATAATGCGGGGATCGTCGATATGTCGCACCGCTATGAGAAGATGTACGTGATCCGCCCCCAGTTCTTTATCCCCCTGATCACCCTACTCGTGCAGACCTCTAGGAAGAGTCTAGAGTATAGGAGAGAGCTAGAGACCGCGCGCCGGCAGTCGGTCGATGTAACTAACTTCGAGAACCAGCTTCGGGAATTCCAAGACAAATTCGGTCGCAACTATCGCTTAGCCAGCGAGCGCTTCCAGACGGCAATAGATGAGATAGACAAGTCTATCCAGCACCTACAGAAGATCAAGGAAGCCCTCATCGGGAGTGAAAACAACCTCCGCCTAGCCAATGACAAGGCCGAGTCACTGACCATCCGTAAGCTGACGAGAAACAATCCCACGATGAAGGAGAAGTTTGACGAGGCTCGTCGTCTCGGTAGACAGCCTGCAGAGGAAGAGACGACAGAGACAGAGTAGGACCATCGACATAACTTGATAGGAGAGCCCCATCAAGGAGAGGCGAGGTATCCGACACTCTTTCACTCCCCTCCCTTGGTCTATAGCCCTCCGTGTAACTGACACAAAAGAACCATCCCCCACAGACTCCCGTCGGGATCTGTGGGGGATGGTGTGAAGATGTAGCTAGGTGAAGGGGGGCGGAGGATCAGTTGAGAGCAAAGGTAGAGGTGACAGTAATCGTTGCGGTCTTCAACTTGGAGGTGGTATTGAATGAGCCTCCCCAACTGTAATCCTCATCACTATTCTGCCCAACGATCTGGAAGACTCCCATGCTGGAGTGTTGGAGCTTGCCTAGGCTAGATGCTCCCCCTTCGGCTATGACCTTAGCACGGTTGCGAGCATCTTCACTAGCATCCTTGAGCATCTGTATCTTGAGGTCATTGAGCTTGGTGTAATAGTAGCGGGGATCCTCTGACCGGATCTCTATCCCCTGAGTGATGAGTTCAGAGATCTGACGAGAGACAGCCTCTGTAGCATCGACGTCCTTGGAGGTGATAGTCACGGTCTGGGTGAGTAGATAGCCATTGAAGCGGTAATAAACGTGGCGATCATCCTCGACACGTTCCTCTTCGCGCGAGATGCTCACACTGCTGTAACTGATCGCATCGGCAGGTACATTCTTGCGCTTGAGGAAGGCGCTCACGGCTTCACGCTGCTTGGTTAGCTCGCTGTAGGCATCGGACAGGTTGTATGCTCGGACAGAGAGGGAGGCAGACCACACCATGAGGTCGGACTCGAAGTTGCGCTCAGCCATACCGGTCACACTGACGTTCTTCTTGGTCTGTGAGCGGAAGCCCTTTAGCCCACTCGCCAGGAAGGCGACGGAGGCGAGGAAGATTAGGGAGACGAATGCGATCGTCCCATAGAGGAGATTCTTGTTATTCATCCTTGTAGTCTTTAAGTTGTTGGGTAAGTTATGTGGGTGAGTAGTTGCAAATATACAACTTATTTAGCGTGATTATACAGAAGGGTGTATCTTTGTGGGCGAATAGAGTCCCACGATAGAATGAGTCTATGGATTTCAGACTGACAGAGCAGTTTACAAATATCAGCTATCTCATCATCCTCGTTATCGGTCTGCTGACGCTCCTCGTGCGTGGGCTAGCCCCGGGCTTCAGTTCACTGATCTGGCTAAGCATCAAGTATCGCCATACGGGGACTATCCGCTCTCAGGTGGCACGAGTCATCCCTGTATGGCTCTACCAGTTCCTCATCTATCTACTGGAGAGCCTCGGCGGGGGCTTTATCTTCTATCGTATCCTCGTCCTCATGGGGCGTCTACCGATCACGGGCTACGAGACGACACTCCTATGGATCGGGCTCTTCGCGCTAGCGATCTTCGTGATCCTACTCTTTCATGCTCAGGTCTTTCGGTTCTGGAGGTACATCCTCTTCTCTGAGGGGCAGGGGACGCTCCTCGGCCGAGACTATTTCTTCTTGGACTGGATACGGGCACGCCTGATCCTCCTATTGGCCTTGGCTACACTCCTGCCGATACCCGCTCTATCCCTCGGGCTCATCTTCCTAGGGACGATCATCCTCGTACAGATAGTGACGGTGTGGGGTGTCACTCGTCGCCTCAAGGGGGAGACGGGAGGGTACTTGCTTCTTTTTTTGTACCTTTGCGCCCACGAAGTCGTTCCATTCCTCTACATTATAGGGGGTGGAATCTATTTGACTAGGAGTGATCTCCTACCGAGTTTGTTTCAATGAGTATCAAGAAGATCCTAATCTCACAGCCTCAGCCTGAGTCAGGGAAGTCCCCTTACTTCGATATAGCAGCTCGCTATGATGCAACCGCTACCTTCCGAGCCTTCATCGAAGTAGAATCTGTTACCCCCCGAGAGTTTCGCAATCAGAAGGTGAATATCCTAGATCATACTGCGATCGTCTTCACCTCCCGTAAGGCCATGGAGCATTTCTTCCAGCTGAGTGAAGAGCTTCGCGTGACGATGCCAGATGATATGAAGTACTTCTGCATCAACGAGCAGGTGGCCAACTATCTCCAGAAGTTCATCGTCTACCGCAAGCGCAAGGTCTTCTACCCCGAGCCAGGGGGACAAGCTGAGCTTGTTAGCCTCATGGCCAAGCACAGCAAGGAAGTCTACTTCCTCCCCATGGCAGAGGATCACAAGATGGATCTACTAGAGCAGCTGGAGGCTAAGAAGCTCCAGTACGGACATGCTGTGATGTACCGTACAGTCAGCGCAGAGTTCACCGAAGCAGAGAAGAAGGAGAAGTATGATATGATCATCTTCTTCAGCCCAGCAGGAGTGACTTCCCTCCTACACAATCATCCTGACTTTACGCAGGGCAAGCTCCTCATCGCAGCCTTTGGTCCTGCGACCTGCCGGGCTGTCGAGCAGGCTGGACTTCGTCTAGACCTAGCAGCCCCCTCCCCTACGGCGCCCTCTATGGCCATGGCACTAGAGAAGTACCTGGAACAAAAGAACAAATAGGCGAGCCCCGTGTGTAGCACGCCTCACCCCCAACGCTATACGCTGAAGAAGAAGGAGCGTCTACATCTCAAGCGAGATGTAGACGCTCTCTTTGCCTCGAGCCGGAGCTTCATCGCCTACCCTCTACGTGTCCTCGTCCACTATCGTCCCCTAGAGGAGGAAGAGCAGGCGGGTGTCGCTATCCTCGTCGTGGTGGCAAAGAAGTACCACAAGCGTGCTAACAAGCGCAACCGCATCAAGCGACTCATCCGTGAGACCTACCGCCTGAACAAGCATGCCCTACAGACCTTAGCCACCGAACGAGGACTACGCATACACCTCGGTCTCCTATCCGTGGCCAAGGGGCTCCCTGACTACAGCGAGGTAGAGCGAGGTATGCTCAAGGCTCTTGCAAAAGCCTCGGCGATCGTCCTAGGCCAAGAGGCGGAAGAGCGACCATGAAGACTCTATTACATGGGCTGAGGAAGCTCGTCATCTGGCTACTCCTACTCCCCATCTACTTCTACAAGGGGGCTATCTCTCCCCTCACTCCTCCTTCCTGCCGCTTCACCCCCTCCTGCTCCACCTACGCGATCGAGGCGATACGGCGACATGGGCCTCTACGGGGGCTCTATCTGGCTATACGTCGTATACTCCGCTGTCACCCATGGGGTGGGAGCGGCTACGACCCCGTCCCCTGAGCAACCACATCTACGCGAGATATAGATGCCCACCAATCCACCTCCTCCTAAGGTAGACCTACACACCCACATCCATCCCCCTCAGCCTATGCCGGGAGTGATTAGCATCCAGAGTCTGAGTCTATCAACGGGTATATCCTTCCCCGAGGAACAAGGTCTATACTACAGCCTAGGACTACACCCCTGGGAGCTCCCCAGCCTCGGGGATGATGCCCTAGAGATGCTAGAGTACCATCTGGATAGAGAGCCTCGTATCATCGCCCTCGGCGAAGCAGGATTAGATAGGCGGTGCGACACAGACTTTGCCCTACAGGTTCACCTCTTCGAGGAGCAGATCAAGATAAGCGAGCGGAGGCAGCTCCCACTGATCATCCACCTCGTGGGAGCACAGGATGAGCTTCTACGCCTGCATAAGAAGTACAGCCCACGGAGCCCCTGGGTAATACATGGTTTCCGAGGCAAGCCCAGCAGTGCCCGCCCACTGCTAGACAAGGGACTCTATCTGAGCTTCGGGGAGCACTACCAAGGGGAGAGTCTGACCCTAGCGAACCACTTCGGGCGAGCCTTCCTAGAGACGGATGATCAGGCGACGCTGCCGATCGGTAGTGTCTACGAGCTGGCCAGTAGCGTACTCGGGATCGAGGAAGAAGAGCTCACCCAAAGTCTTTGGATCCGGGCACAACGACTATTCTCAGGGCGTATCTGCTGGCAATAATACGTATCTTTGCAGTGCAAGGAATAGACAATCAATAGCTTCAGAAGAATAATATGACCAACTTTATTGAAGAGCTCCGCTGGCGTGGGATGATCCATGATATGATCCCAGGGACAGAGGAGCAGCTACTCAAGGAGCGCACCTCTGCCTACCTCGGTATCGACCCCACCGCAGACTCGCTACACATCGGTCACCTGGTGGGTGTGATGATGCTACGGCATCTACAGCGTGCGGGACATCGTCCATTAGCACTAATCGGAGGGGCAACGGGCATGATCGGTGACCCCTCAATGAAGTCTGCAGAGCGCAATCTCCTAGATGAGGAAACCCTACGTCACAACCAAGAGTGTATCAAGCGACAGCTGGCTAAGTTCCTCGACTTCGATAGTGGTGCTCCTAACGCTGCCGTCCTCGTCAATAACTATGATTGGATGAAGGACTACTCGTTCCTAGCCTTCATCAGAGACATCGGCAAGCACATCACGGTGAACTATATGATGGCTAAGGACTCGGTGAAGAAGCGCCTCAATGGCGAGAACTCTGCTGGGATGTCCTTCACTGAGTTCAGCTACCAGCTCCTGCAGGGCTACGATTATCTATACCTCTACCGCAACTATGGCTGCCGCCTACAGATGGGGGGCTCAGACCAATGGGGCAACATCACCACGGGTACAGAGCTCATCCGTCGCAAGGAGGGTGGTGAAGCCTATGCCCTCGTCTGTCCTCTCATCACAAAGGCTGACGGAGGTAAGTTTGGCAAGACCGAGTCAGGCAATGTATGGCTAGACCCTGCCCGCACGAGCCCCTATGCCTTCTACCAGTTCTGGCTCAATGTGAACGATGCCGATGCCGCCCGCTACATCAAGATATTCACCACTCTGGGACAAGAGGAGATCGCCCAGCTGGAGCAGGAGCAAGCTGCAGCACCACATCTCCGCCCCCTACAGAAGCGCCTAGCAGAGGAGCTCACCACGCTCGTACATAGCCGAGCTGACTACGAAGCCGCCGTATCTGCCTCCTCGATCTTATTCGGGCAGGGGACCAAGGAGCAGCTACAGGCCCTCGACGAAGGTACGCTCCTCTCTGTATTCGAGGGCGTGCCTCAGTTCGAGGTCTCCCGTGATACCCTGAGCTCTGGAGTCAAGATCGCTGACCTCCTCACGGAGCAGGCAGCCGTACTCCCCTCCAAGGGAGAGCTTCGCAAGCTCATCGCAGCGGGCGGACTTAGCCTCAACAAGGAAAAGGTCACCTCTCCCGAAGACCTCGTAGGTACAGAGCACCTCATCGCAGGACGTTTCCTACTCGTCCAGCGAGGGAAGAAGAATTACTACCTACTGATCGTGAACTAGAGCGACACCCGTACAATCATATAGACAGAGGGGGCGTCCTCCCTATCCCATGGGATAGAGAGGACGCCCCCTCCTTATTGGATCGAGACACCTAAGTTCTACCTCCTACGTACAAAGAGGAAGCGTAGATGCTGTCGGAGCGTACGCCAGAGTCCGTAGTGCTCACTCATGATCTCGAAGCGCTCTATGAGTGATGCCCGGTGATTGGCCGTCGTCGTCCCGACATTGAGGTACAGAGCTATAGGGCGGTCTATGAAGAAGCAACACCGAGCCTCCCGGAGCACACGGATACACCAGTCCACATCCGAGGAGAAGCGATAGCGGAGGTTGTAATACGGTGCTAGGGTACGCCGCACGATGAAGGCCTGATGACAGACCAGCATCCCCTCCTCGAAGCTACGCCAAGTGAGCTCATGTGGAGGCCGAAGTCTCCGTAGCCCTAAGTCTCGCCCCTCAGCATCAATGAGGCGTGTATCACCATAAATGACATCGGGTTCTCGTCCATCGGCAAAGGCCTCTGAGACGAGCTCCTCGACAGTCGTGGGTAAGGGAAGGGCATCCCCCGCATTTATATACCAGACATAGTCACCTGTAGCATGCTTGAGCCCTTTGTTCATCGCATCATAGATCCCCTGATCTCGCTCACTGAAGACTCGTGCTCGGGGAGCGAGCCTGGATACGAGCTCTAGGGTCGCATCTCTCGAGGCTCCATCTATGACTAGATACTCTAGGTCTATATAGGTCTGCGCCTGGATACTCTCTAGTGTACGAGAGATCGTAGACTGCGCATTATAGCAGATCGTGATGATCGTTATCGTAGGACGCTGGTTCATTCGATTATGATTTAGGTATGGAAAGGGAAAGGGCGTATTCGTAGAGGGAGAGGAGCTGCACGGCTATAGCATCTGCAGCGAAGCCCTGCACGCTCTGTCGGCAGATACTCGGGGTAAAGCCTCCCGCCTCTCGTGCTCGGAGTAGCTGAGCCAGTCTCTGAGCATAGAGGTGCGTATCGAAGGGGGGGATGAGGAAGCCGTTCTCCCCATCATGTATTATATCCTCTGGCCCCCCACAAGCAAAGCTAATCGCAGGAGTCCCCATCGCCAGCCCCTCTACGAGGGTCTGTCCCTGGGTCTCATAGACACTCGTGGAGAGCACCACCGAGGAGAGGCGATAGAGCATAGCCAAGTCCCGTCGGTCTCTAATAGAGCCTAGTGTCCGAGTAGAGATAGGATAATCGGCAAAGGCTGTCGGCTCCTTGATCGTACCGACTAGCAGGAGGCACAGCTCCTCAGCGAGCTCTGGAGCGTCTGCCCTCAGATGGGTACAGATCTCACGGAGTAGACGGCCACCCTTGACCTCATCATCCAGGCGAGCTGCCACGAGGAGCAGGTAGCGAGTGCGGGGGGAGTGCCATTCATAGGTCACCTCCTCCTTTACTCGGTCTGGAGAGAAGAGCTCGAGGTCGATGGGATTGGGTAGGACGATTGGGGCTGGGCGTCCTCTCATCAGTGGACTACGCGAGAAGAGCCTGGCCTCAGCTCGGCTAACAGCGATATAGTGGAACATCTCCCCACTCAGGAAACCCTTCGTACGTTGCACCTGTCGAGAGAGATCTTCCTGTACCGTACTCCTCAGCAGAGGGCAGAAGCCACAGCCCTGCTCGTAGTGCGGGCAAAGGGTCGCTCCTGAGTCCTGACTAAACTCTAAGGGTAGGTGACAGATACCCGTAGCCATCCAGAGATCGTGCAGTGTGACGAAGATCGGCTTACCTAGAGTGGAGAGTCGCTCTAGCGAAGAGAGAGAGAGAAACCCCTGATTGATCCAGTGGAGGTGTAGGACATCTGCCCACTTCACCCACGGATGCTTAGAGACATCGAAGCCGTAGTGAGCCGTAGAGACACGAAAGAGGTCATGCCGTGAGCGTCCATTCCTCAGGTAGATCTCCAGACGCTCGGAGAGGAAATAATACCGTCCCTTTAGCTTCCTCAGCGGAGTAGACGCTACCGTACCGACCTGAGATAGGTCAGATCCTCGATGAAGAACCAAGAGCCTCACCTCTACGTAGCATAGCCCAGCGAAGGCCTCCACGAGTCTACGACAAGCCTCGGCTGCTCCACCTCCTAGGTCAGAGGTCGAGAGTAAGAGTATCCGAAGGGGACGATCTTGCATCCTAGAGGAAAGTCTTATGCTGAGGTCTACTTCTTAAATCGGGCTGGGAGCCTTCCCTCCAGCATCCCCATAAGCTCTGGGGTGATACGCATCAGGAGCAGAAGGACAAGGAGAACCACCCCTACGACAGCGGAGCGAAGGAAGAGGTCTATCCAGACCGAGGAAACCCTAGGGAGTAGGCTATCTGCTCCCCAGGCGAGCAGTGTCAGTGGTACGAGTAGAAGCATACGCCTAGAGAAGGGATGTACCCGCATCTTCACACTCAGCAGGAGCTGCTGTAGTCCATAGCTCACGACATTGGTCAGGAGCATAGCGATAGCAGCCCCCATAGTGCCGAGAGCTGGGATGAGGAAGATCGTCGAGAGGAAGGACATCACGAGTACACAGCAGGTGTAGTAGATATTCCAGTGGTAGTATCGGGATGTACTGACCACCGTATGGCTACACGTCAGGGTCAGCTCCACGAGCTTAGCTAGACCGAGGTAGAAGAAGACCCACTTGCCCTGCTCGAACTGCTCGCCATTGGGCATAATACCGAAGATATTGTCGATATTTACCCAGATCATAATGAAGATCAGTAGGCCTGCTAGGAGCTGATAGAAGGCAACCAGCTTGTAGATATCGCCCACACGCTGCTGGTCTTGTTCCTTGGCTGCATCAGCGATCTTAGGGCTAGCGATACTCAGTATGGCACGCATCGGGATCTCGATGATCGATACCATATAGAAGGCCATCGTGTAGACACCTGCCGAGGATAGTCCCCCTCGGTCAAGGAAGGCAACCATGAATAGATCCATTCGCCCCGCCAAGGTAATCCCCACAGAGGTCAAGGTATACAGAGCGGTATAGCGATAGAAGCCACGACGCATCTCTAGGCTGACGTAGCTGGGATTATGCCTTAGACTAAGGGGGGTAATCCGCCCCAGATAGACCCCACTAACGAGCATACAGACCCCAAAGCTCCCAATGAAGCCCCATACCATCGTGGGGAAGTCTATGTACCCAAAGGCATAGAGGAGATACACTGCTAGCTGGAGTAGACGCAGGAGCACCTCCTTGATCCCCTTGGGTACTGCGACCTTAAGGAGCTGGTAGGTATAGAGCTCAAAGATCGTCCATCCCATCGTGAAGAGCGTCAGAGGGATGATCGCATAGTAGAAGTCCGAGAGTAGAGGGCTATTCTTGCTATACAGAGCGGTCAGTGGGTCACGTGCTAGCACATAGAGGAGTACCATCGTCAGCGCTCCTATCCCTCCGACGACCAAGACATAGTATAGGAAGCCGTGATTAGGCCCATCTTCAGCACGATAGGGATTGCTCGGGCTGTCCTTGAAGAAGGGGAAGTATCGACTAATCGAATAGGTCATCCCCAGCATCCCTAGCCCCGAGAGCTGAGTCGCCAGCTCGGGTAGGAGACGTGTCAGACCGATCTCCTCAGGTGTGAGAAACTTTGCGAGAATGAAGAAGGTGGTCAGGAAGCCTATCCCGACCCCTATATAGGTAACGATCGTCCCTAGTATGCTTTCCTTAGCCGCAGGGCTTGCCATGGATATATATTATGGTCTGAGGGAGACGGAGCTCTCTCTATAGGTTAGATACTCCAGATAGAGGTCCATGAGTGAGAGGGCTGTCATAGCCTCCACTACGGGCTGTGCACGCAGGACGACACAGGGATCATGCCGTCCCTCTATGCTCACGGTCGTAGCTGATCCATCGGTCTTGACGGTCTGCTGAGACTTCCGAATGGAGGGTGTAGGCTTGAAGGCCACACGATAGGTCAAGTCCTCACCGGTAGTAATGCCTCCGAGCAGTCCGCCCGAGTGATTGGTACACGTGCGGATATGCCCCTCATCGCTGTAGAAGGCATCATTGACCTCAGAGCCTCTCCGCTGTGCTACCCCGAAGCCCTCTCCTAGCTCGAAGCCCCTCACGGCATTGATACTCATCATCGCCGAGGCTAGGCACGAAGAGGCCTTGCCATAGAGTGGCTCACCGAGACCAACGGGCAGTCCGAGGACACGCCCAGAGATCACACCTCCGATACTATCGCCATCAGCTCGTACTTCTTCGATGAGGGCTATCATCTGCCCTGCTAGAGCCTCGTCGGGACAGCAGAGTACATGCTGCCTACTGGAGCGCATCCAGCTGAGATACTGCTCATCTGAGGGATAGCTCCAGCGGTCATCCACGAGTGTGATACCGCCGATAGCGGAGATATAGGTCAGGATCTCTACTCCTCGGGTATGTAGCCACTGACTCGCCAAGGCTCCAGCGACGACACGGACAGCCGTCTCTCGGGCTGAGGCTCTCCCCCCACCCCTCGGGTCACGTATCCCATACTTCATCGCATAGGTATAGTCGGCATGCCCAGGGCGATAGAGGGTGCTCAGAGTCGAATAGTCACGGCTACGGGTATCTTGGTTCTCAATGACGAAGGCTATGGGAGCCCCCGTCGTACGTCCCTCATAGATACCAGATAGGATACGTAGCTCGTCGGGCTCTCGGCGAGGGGAGGTGAGAGCAGAGCGACCTGGGCGACGTCTCTCCAAGGCCTCCTGCACCAGAGCGAGGTCAATAGTCAGCCCCGAGGGAAAACCATCTAGTATCCCCCCTATCGCTATACCATGAGACTCACCGAAGGTCGTCAGCCGGAGTAGGCGCCCAAATGTATTCATCTCTCGATAAACGAGGGCACGGACGTCCATGGTGGGAAACCACCAGACATCCGTGCCCTGATGTTGTGTCTTATTTAGTGACAGCCACAGCAGCCACCACACCCATCGTCACCGTGCTCATGCTCATGATCGTGGTCGTGACCACAGCCGCAACCGCAGCCCTCATGACCACCGAAGAACTGCTCGATCTCCTCTGGGGTAGCATCATGCTCATCCAGCACTTCACCGATGAAGTGAAGCTCTTCTCCAGCTAGGGGGTGATTGAAGTCCATCACTACGACATCCTCCTTGATCTCTAGGACACTGCCACGTACGGTCTGTCCATCAGGAGTATATAGGGGTAGTGTTGCACCCTCTTGTACACTAGAGTCTAGGTCACCATTCTGATCTAGGAAGATCTCACGTGGGAGCTCCTGGACAGCCTCTTCGGTGCGAGGTCCATAGGCCTCTTCGACGCTGAGGGTGAAGTCAAACTTGTCTCCGGCGCTTAGCCCAAAGAGGTGCTTTTCGAACTCTGGGAGCATCATCCCCATACCCTGTATATACTCTAGCGGGCGATCTGGGGTCGTAGCCTCCATGAGGACACGCTCATTCTCATCCCCGACATAGAGCTCGTAGCCACAGGATACGAACTTATTAGGTGAAATAGCCATATATCTATTCGCTTAGTGATTATGTGACCCAGGAGGGACTCAAACCCTCGACCTTCAGAACCGGAATCTGACGCTCTATTCAACTAAGCTACTGAGCCAATGAATTACCCCTAGGGGTAGACATTACGAGTGCAAAGATACAATTTCTGAGCGAAGCCCCAAGAGGGAGGGTCATTCTCTGACCCTTTTCCCTCCTAGGGCTAGCTCAGCGAGTGGGGTTACTTGACCTCGCAGGCTCCTCCTGCACAGGACTGAGCCCCTAGCTCATCAGCATTGGTGTACCTCCGCCCAGAGAAGTCTACAGCCTTCCAGTCTACGGGCTTGTAGGTCTTCTTGAGGAGCTCGAAGAGGTGTAGGTTGTTCACACTCTTCAGTAGGTTCACCGTCCGGTATAGGTCTCCACGATAGTAGTTGTGGGCGAACTTCTCTATACGACGTACGATGTCTCGCTTAGCAGAGAGGTTCTCGACCTTGTCCTGGAGCTTGGAGGTCAGGATCGAGCGTACGTGATCTCTGGTTAGGGAGTCCTCGCCCTCTACGCTGTTCTTCCGTATATATTCGTCTATAGCCTGGTCGGAGACGAAGAGTTGCTCTCCACGACCCTGAGCGGCCTCACAGGCCTTCCATAGGTCTCCGAAGACCTCGATCGTATCCACGACAAGTCCCGAGGCAAACATACAGCCCACTCCGTACTCTCTCAGGATCTCTTCGGGGGTGAAGACACGGCACATAGGAGCCTGTGGCAGATCCATATCTCCGTAGGTGGAGAGGAAGGTAACGCCTGCTATATAGTTCTGGTTCTCCCAGACCCAGTCACGTACGGCATCCCACTGATCGCTGGGGACGTCTACGGTGTTGGAGACATTGTTCTTGACGGGGGACTCCATATCCATCATACCGGGGATGACCCAGCTCTGCTGGACGAGCTTGACGTATTCTAGGAGCTTGACACCACTGAGCTCACTCCGGAGGAGGGTATCCTCGGACTCCTCGATGGGGAAGAAGATCTTCTTATCTGTCGTAGGCTTAAAGATGTTGGGCTGTACCGCCTTGGGGTTAGCCTCTTCGTAGGCCTTGAGGTTAGGCTCCTCGACATTTGCCTCTACACTACGTAGGTAGCGCTTGGCGTAGGCTCCATGGATCCCAGAGGTCATCCCAAGCAGGAGACTCACCGTACCGTCCGGCTTGACACAGGTCGTACGGCTGGCAGGGTTAATCCCCAGGATGCGGGCACACTGGGCATTCTGCTGACGTACCTGTATCGCACCTACGGCTAGGATATCCTTGTTGGTAAGGATCTCGGGGTTGTTCATGATCCCCCCAATGGATACTCCGATGAGGGGGTCTGCCTCGATGATATTTCTTGTTGCTGGGCTCAGGTAGGGGAAATCCATGTAGGTCGCCTGCACAGTAGCCAGAGTAGAGGCACAGCGACAGATCTTGTAGAACTCCTCCTCCGTCGTACACTCCATACCATTGATAGATACCAGGTTGCAGACCTGCCATCCCGTCTTGCCGTCCTTGTCTGTGGGATAGAAACCGATCTCACAGCAGGGGTTGCACCCTACTCCGAACTTGTCGCGCCAGTAGAGCCCAGGATCGCCACTCGTACGCATCGCCTCGAAGAGGTACTCGTATACGGGACGCTCGACCTCTCCGCGATTGAGAGCAGCCGACATATTGAAGCGGGCACGCTGAGGGTTGGTCGTGAACCAGTCGCCATGCTTACAGTTCACCATCTCCTTATCCTCGGGAGAGAAGAGGATCATCAGGGCAGAGCGACGAACGCCCCCAGAGAGCACGGAGTCCGCCAGATAGGCGATGATGTCGGTGCACTGTAGGGCTGTCAGCCTCGTCTGCGCCGCAGCTACAGCCCCCTTGAGTAGGAGACGGATCTTGTCTAGTGATAGACGTAGCCCATCAGGCCCTGGAGCGATGAAGCGTCCTGCGATACGTGCCCCCTTGGGACGTACTTCGGAGTAGTCGAAGACGGGCTTAGTCGTCCCTGGGACAAAGTAGTACTCTAGGAGGCGATGGATGGCATCTGCCCAGCCCTCGATGCTATCGGCCACGACATAGGCCTCGCTCTGCTTGCTCAGCTCTTCGGCCCTCAGGAGATTAGGGAGCTTGTCTACGTGCTCCTGCTCTACGGAGAGTCCGCAGCCACAGCCGCTGAGTAGTAGCCACTCCGTCTCACGGAAGACCTCGAGGCGGTCACAGTGCGAGTAGCTACAGTTGTAGGACTTCGCCGAAGACTTCAGTACAGGCTCTCCCCCAAACTGGAGGTTACGCTGTGAGCCTACGAACTTCTTCTTCTTGTAATAGTCAATAGCCTCGTGGAACTGCGTCATGAACCACTCGTCCTTTAGAGCCTGAGGGGCGAACGATGCTAGGTGCGTCAGATGCATATCCCGGATGCGATCGACACTCTCCTCCCAGCTCTCCTTGCGCCCCAGATCCTCTCTGTAGAGGGAGTACTTACTCTGGTAAATGTACTCTGATAAAGCGCGTTTGCTCTCTGTCATTGTGCTGTAGCTTGAGTTTGATGTTGTGATGAGGGGCTGGGTGCCCCTATATTATTGTATAGGTGAAACCACCTCCCGAGAGAGATTGTTTGCCCCCATCCGACCACTTTCTTCATCTCTACGCCCGATCCTCTCTACAAAACATTCATATACACGAGGATAAAACCCTAACAACTGTAAAGAAATACTTATCCACACCCTCCGAAACCCATTATATCGCTATAGTTCTCTCCCAAGTCTAGCCCCCAGAAGTCCCCGGCTCTCCCCTCTCGTAAATCTCGTACCCCCCTACAATATCCTCTCTAAACACTCTAATGTACGCACACGCGCGAACCTATAAATATAGGGATGCGGAGAAACGCACATACACTAGGAGCTCTCCCCTCGGAGAGAAAGCACGATAATCCCGCCACCTAACAGCCTCTGTATCAAACGTGCCGAGAGCACCAAAACGAACATACCGAGAGCGCCTCTGCGCTCCTATAAAGAGCGTCCTCATCACCTATGTAAGGTGACGAGGACGCTCTTACCGAGAGCCCAATCGGGATGATTATAGGAGCGATATACCCCCATCGGAATAAGCCACACAAGGGGGGCTTCGGGATCCGCCACCAGACTCTTATGTCGGACAGGTCTCTGATAGCTCCCGCCCCTCCCAGCTCTAGGAGAGGGAGAAATCTATGCCTCTCTTATTCTCCAGCATCGGGGACGGAGGGAACACTAATCCCAGAAATAAGGTTAGTACTACATCCTAAGTAGGGTACATCCCTACCAAGGGAAGGTGGTCGTCACCATCGAGGATTTACGTATCTTAGCACCCGGCTTCGGCCTCTCCATAACGAATATGTATTACAATTAAAGAACAAAGACAACATGAAGCTTCCAAAGTGGGCTATCCCAGCAGGTATCGCAGTCATTATCCTACTATGGGGTATCACCCAATACAACGGCCTAGTAGGCATCCAGGAGAATGTGAACACCCAGTGGAGCCAGGTAGAGAACCAGTATCAGCGTCGTGCGGACCTCATCCCCAACCTCGTGAATGTCGTCAAGGGCTATGCCTCCCATGAGCGTGAGACCCTAGAGGGGGTGATCCAGGCTCGTAGCCGTGCCACTGCTACCACCATCGACGCAAACAACATGGACGAGGCCGCACTCCAGCGCTTCCAGCAGAGCCAGGATGCCCTATCCTCCGCCCTCTCTCGCCTCATGGTCGTCGTAGAGAAGTACCCCGAGCTCAAGGCCAACGAACAGTTCCAGAGCCTAATGGCACAGCTAGAGGGCACAGAGAATAGGATCGCTACGGCTCGTATGGACTTCAACAACGCGGCCAAGGAGTACAATACAAGGATCCGTAAGTTCCCCGCCTCCCTCATCGCAGGCGTCACGGGCTTCCGCACTCGCCCCTACTTCACTGCTCAGGCTGGTAGTGAGGTCGCTCCTACCGTGGACTTCTCCAAGTAACCAGAGTACGAGCTCTGCCCTAGGCTTAGCTAAGCACAGCCCCACATACAGATCAGCAAATGAAGCTACAGATGATGCACTGGCTCAGGCTCCTCGCCGTGACCCTAACGCTAGCCCTCCCCCTCGGGGTGAAGGCTCTTGCAGCAGGGAACACCTACACGCCAGAGACCGTACCGAACGTCTTCGCACAGGACAGCCTCCAGCTACTCACTGACCCTAGCGATCATATAGACGAGGCTTCACAAGCGAGGATCAATGAGCTCCTCCTACAGCTGAGGCTGAGTACTGGGGTGGAGTTCGCCGTCGTCGTACTTGACGATATCGAGGGAGATATAGAGAGCTTCTCCACCCAGCTCTTCCGGCTCTGGGGCATTGGCTCCAAGACGAGGAACGATGGGCTCCTGCTCGTCCTAGCCCTTGATCAGCGTAAGATGCGCTTCGAGGTCGGCTATGGACTCGAGGGCACACTACCCGATGCCGTCACCTCCCGCATCCAACGCCACGAGATGGTCCCGCTGATGAAGCAGGGTGACTACGCCGGGGCGATCATCGCAGGGATACAAGCCGTACAAGCACAGATCACTGGCGAAGGCTATACCTCCGATAGGCGCACAGCCCGAGGGGGAAGTAGGGATACGATCCCATCGACCTTCCTCCTCTTCTTCTACGCGATCTTCATCATCGCCACCACCTATAGTGCTGTGAGTTCTCTCCACGGGAGGATCAGACAGCTCCAGCTGGATGATGGAGTGCTACTGACCCAGCTGGGTGATATGCGCCGTACCTATAGCGTCTACAGTGTACTCATGGTGATCCTTTGCCCTCCTGTAGGTATTCTCTTTTGGCTATATGTACGTAGGACGATGAGCAGATTGGCTCACCGGGCACTCCGATGCCCTAAGTGCAAGCAGGAGACCCTGCATCTGCTCTCTCCTCAGGCGACTGCAGACCGCCTTACTCCTAGCCAGCTGCTAGAGGTGCGGCTACACTCCATGACCTACAGAGCCTGTGCCTGTACGAACTGTGACTACGAGCGGATCGTAGGCGAGGAGATCGCAGGTAATAAGTGGATGAGTTGTCACCGATGTGGTACACGGGCAGCCTCCATCGTGAGGCAGGAACATATCCGGAGCCCTCGTGGACAGCGCTACATACGCACCTACTACCACTGCCAGTACTGTGGTCATGACGACCACTATGACCGCAAAGATGACTCGGGGGATCGGGCTGCACTAGGGGCACTCATCCTCTCTGAGCTACTCAGTAGCAGTGGTCGCCGAGGTGGCGGTGGGTCTAGCTGGGGAGGCGGTGGAGGCTTCTCTGGAGGGAGCTTCGGAGGAGGTTCCTCTGGTGGAGGAGGCTCTACCAGTAGCTGGTAACCTACAGTGAACGAAACACAAAGGGGAAGCCCCCATAGCGAAGGACGCTCCGACAAGGAGCTATTCGCTATGGGGGCTTCCCCTTTGTCCCTTTGGGCTACTTGGTGCTAGGCCCGGTCTAACTCACGGCTCTAGTTCAAGACTCTATAGCCAACCGAGCCTCAAGGCAATAGCAGAGCACATAGTCCTCGTGGATCTCGTAGCTAAGGTGATAGATCCCTCGGGAAGGCTCTCCATAGCTAAAGAGCAGAGTACCTCGATACTCCCCCTCTAGCTGGACACCCACTAGCCGAAAGTCTAGGAGTGACTGGGAGGGTGACTGTAGCATCTTGAAGAGGGCTTCCTTGGCTGACCAAAGAAGGGTCAATGCCGTAAGCACCTCCGATACATAGGTAGACAACAGAGCACACTCTCCCTCATGGAGGTACTTCCCTTGCACCCGAAAGAGCTGGGGACGAAGCCTTTCGACATCGACACCGACAGCCCAGGGGCTTGGGGCAAGTAGGATAGACACCAAGCCCCGTGTATGGCTCACGCTAATACTTAGGTCGGGATAGGCAGGCAGATAGGGAGCCCCATTCGGTCTATGCTCTAGGACGGGAGGAGAGGAGGGCTCGAGAGCATACTGTAGTAGGTGGAGTGTGACCTCTCTCTGTAGCTCTAATGGAGCCTTTGCTCCTTCGTCTGCGGAGGAGCAAAGGTAAAGGGCTACCCCCTCGGGTAGCCCTCGTAGCTTCTTGATCACGCCGAGACTAGCTGACATGCGTCTCAGGGGATGAGGGTGGGATGATCTGCACCTCGGTGATGCGGAACTTCTCTAGGGAGACGACCTTGAAGCGCCAGCCTTCGACCTCCACTTCGTCCCCCTTGTGCGGGAGGTCTTGCTTCAGCTCCAGCACCAAGCCCCCGAGGGTATCGACTTGTTCCTCAGCCTTGCCAAAGGTACCCGCCTCTAGGTCTAGGGCACGTAGCACATCGGTCAGAGGTGTCCCCCCCTCGAAGAGGTAGCTCCCATCAGATAGACGCTTATAGGGGAGCTCCTCCTCGTCATATTCGTCCGTGATCTCTCCTACGATCTCCTCCAGCAGGTCTTCCATAGTCACGATACCACTAGTCCCACCGTATTCATCGACGACGACAGCGATATGCTTCTTGGTGCTACGAAACTCCTCTAGCAGGTCATCCAGAGGCTTATTCTCTGGGATAAAGTAGGCCTCGCGAATGAGCCCCCTCCAGTCGAAGTCTGCCTCCCGATCCTTGTAGGGGATGAGATCCTTTAGGTAGAGGATCCCCCGAATATTGTCCTCCGAGCCCTCATACACAGGGATACGAGAGTAACCGCTCTCGACCGCAAAGTGAAGCATACGATGGAAGCCCCACGAGATATCTATATCTGTCATATCGACGCGGGGCATCATGATCTCGGAGGCTGTCTTATGGTGGAAGTTGATGATCTCCTCAAAGAGCTCCTTCTCCTCAGGCTCATGTCCCTCGAGTAGATCGACCGCCTGCGAGAGCTCATCGACCGAGAGGTCGTACCTACGAGGCTGCATACGACGAGTCACCAGACTCGTCGTACGCATCAGGAAGCTGGAGAAGGGTGAGAGCAGTCGGGAGACCACACGCATCTTCGCCGAAGAGAAGCGGCTGAAGGACAGAGGATGTGCCTGTGCATACACCTTGGGGATAATCTCTCCAAAGAGTAACAGCAGGAGCGTCAGGATCACCGTCTGCACGATGAAGCCCAGCACAGGAGAGGCGGAGAAGTCAAAGATGAGCCCAAAGGCATAGCCCGTGAGGATGACGATGGCGACATTGACGAGGTTATTGCCGATGAGAATGGTAGCTAGGAGGCGCTCCGTATCCTTGAGCAGCTCTAGGAGGACGGGGTCAGCAGGGTCTTCCTCCTCCTTGATGGCATCAATGTCTGTAGGTGATAGCGAGAAGAAGGCGACTTCGGATGAGGACATGAAGCCCGAGACGACTAGGAGTAGCCCACTGATAAGGAGAGCGATCCAAGCCGAGAGGGCTATATCGGGGCGGATGATTTGGTTTAGTATATCCAAGTTAAGTTCTTATTAGTTTACACCCTCTAGCCTTCGTACGGCATTGTACCGCTCGCGGAGCTGGGCCTCGAGCTCACGGAGCTGAGTCTCTAGGAGGAGAATCTCCGTCTTGAGCGACTCACGCTCCTGCTCCGATGCGCTCTGCCAAGTGGCTCGAAGCTCGCGGAGATGCTCCCGACGCTCCTCTACCGACCTACGCTCGGTCTCAGCCACCCGGTAGACCTCGAGAGCCTCCTTGGAGGAGAAGTCCGACCAATGCCGATAGACACGACTCCCCTGGAGGAGGAAGTAAATCTCTCCCTCGTGCGACGTCCCCTTGGTCTGCTTGGCCACCACGCTACCCTTGTAGAGCAGGCCACGGAGGCTAGCCCTAGCCTGCATCGCCTCCTCACCGAGGCTATCGACCTCACTCTGGCTCTCCCCCGAGAGGAACGAAGGCTTACCGATGAAGCGGTAGAGGTGCACCGAGTCTGCAGGACAGAAGCGATCACTCACGAGCACCCCCCAGTCCTCACTCTCATGATAGGCGAGCAGATAATCATTGTAGGGGGAGTTATAGGGCATCCCCAGGAGCGTCGGCTCGAGGAAGCTCATCCCCTGTCCTGAGAGACGAGTCATATAGAGGTCATACCCCCCGAGACCCTGTGTGGTGCGCCGGCCATAGACCAGAGTGATCCCATCCTCAAGCAAGAAGGGATAGGCGAGCTCTGTACCTTCGCCTAGAGCTTTAGTACCTAGGGCTTGCTTCTCCCAATGATCCCCCACTGCAGAGAGCCATTCTAGTCCCGTGGAGGTGGGGCGGATCCAGTTGCGCCCTAGAGCATCTCGGTAGGAGGCCTGCCTCATCAGGCTATCTCCATCTAGGAGTCCCTCCTCGGGGCGTATCGTACCTCCAGCCTGCTCGAGATGCTCTAGCCAAGTCTGCTTCGCCACCACAATGCTATCGACGATCTGTAGTGACTCAGCTCGTGGATACATGCGCTCCGCACGGGCGATCATCGCCTGTAGCTGGCGGGCACTCTCGGGGATCGCCTGACGGCGCCGTTCTTGGGTCGTGATGTACTTCTCTATAGCGGTGCGTGCCGAGGCGAAACGGTATCCTTGGTAGGCCTCACGAGCCTCCCGCAGGAGAGTCTCTGAGGCAACTGGAGTCTTGGGCTTCACCTCCCGCCCCTCGGCGAGCGAGGGGGAGAGGAGGAGAAGCCCAAGGGTAAAGAGCAAACTTGGTCTATAGTGCATCTCTTGCAGATTGTTCGTGAGAGGTTAGAAGACGAGCTGGGCCCGTAGCTGTAGGGTATGTAGTCCTAGGGAGGAGGATCGGGGGGCTATAGGGACTAGCCGGCCACCGGCTGTAGCTCGGTTATTCATAGAGCGGTACGAGTAGTCTAGCCCGAGGAGAATGAGCTTATTAGGATACCAGTTCAGAGCAGCCAGCCCCTCTATCATCTCTCCGCCCTCCTTGGCATCCAGATAGCTCACCCGAGCCATGAGCTCGAGGTTTCCCCCTGGCTCGATCTGGTTAGCTGTGTTGCGGAAGGTAGCTGAGCCACGATTATAGGCACGCTGCTCCCCACGTAGCATATAGCTCGCGGTGAGGTAGCCTCCGAGGTAGGTGGTGTAGGTCTCAGGAGAGACGAAGAGCCCACGGCTGAGCGTCGACCCAGCAGGTATAGGCCCTCTGGCATGCCCAACATTGGTCATAAGGAACTCTCCTAGGGTGTAGAACTTGGTGTTGCGATAGGCCACCTCTGCACCGAAGAATTCGTAGCGCTGGACATTGGGGATAGCTGTCTGGATGAACCCATGCCTATCGACGGCCGAGGTCCCCTCAGCCGATAGGCTTAGCCCACCCGTCTCATCCAGAGTGCGCTCTGGAGCACGAGTGCTGGCTGATACGCCAAGATGGAGGACCTGATCCTCTGTATATATCGGGAGGTAGGCGAAGCGAGCGGCCACCCCATAGCCCTCATCGCTATGGTTAGCCTCAGCTAGAGTACCTCCGATCCCCCCTGCGGAGATACCTGCAGAGAGCCAATATTTGCCTCCCCACTGGGTCAGGCCGATGCCCATATGACGCACAAAAGGAGCGAGGAAGGAGATGGGGGCTGCCCCGGGCAGAGAATTATGCCGAGTAGCCGTATTGAGTCCTATACTGATCGGATCAAAGAAGTAACCTAAGGTGATATCCCCACGCTCCGAGTAGGAGTAGCTGACGTAGGCATCAGCCAGAGAAACCTTGTTCCCTGCAAAGTTCACATCGAAGCGTCCAGACCACTCCTTATACCTTGGGACGAGGGCGATACGAGCCTGGGAAATCGTTGTCCCAGAGGTCATCCTGAAGGGCTCATACTGACCCGACTGACCCGAGCCTACCTGCCATCGATACTGCCCCCTATCCACAGGGAGGAAGGCGGCAGACTCTAGCGTCAGCCGACCATCGACCGTCAGGCTCAGCTCCTCAGGTTGCCCAAGGCGCAGTCCTAGTCCCGTCTGAGCTCGGAGCTCTGGGGTCTCGGCGAAGGCGAGAAACCCAGTAAGGGTCAATGTACAGAGTAAGTGTAGTTTCTGTTGCATGAAGATGTTTGTCTAAGAGTAGTATCTATATTGATTGTTTTGTGTGCACAAAGATAACTTTTTCTCTTGCAGAATACCAGCCTCTTACACATCGTATCCTAGGGAGGAGAGGTATATAATGGGGGGATACCTCCCAAGATGTAGCCTCTCTGAGGTCCTAGTAGTACTATCCATGGGTACTAGACGCTATGCCAGAGGTAGGGCTGAGCCCTACGCCTAACCAACCGAAAGCACATAGCGGAGACGCTCAGCCTAAGGCCTGTGAACAGAGTAGGATGACACGGACTGAGGACTGAGGATTGAGCTCTGCTCTAGCCCTAGACAGAGAGCAAAGTATATGAGGAAGAGTAGGTGAGTAGGTGAGGAATACATGCATACGCTGAAGCTCTTGATAGGGGGGGATAAACGGAGCGATTTGGAGGTTTTGTATACAAGGTCTTGATTGTACCCTGCTAAATTGCTAACTTAGCGGACAAGTTAGGGGTGAGACCTTTCCCCACGAGGCCACACCCCTGATGCACCTAGTAGACAACTAACAGCTCAAACTCCTGCCACTACTCTACAGACAGTCCTTCTGCTAGAATGGGGCTCATATATTAGCAAAGCATGAGTTACCTCAAGTTTGACCGACGCCTCATGGCGAACCTCAATGAGTCCACCCAGCGAGAGTACATCCGAACCAATAGGAAGGGCGCCTACTGCTGCTCCAGCATCGTCGGCTGTAACACCCGCAAGTATCATGGTGTGCTCGTCGTACCGATCCCGACCCTTAGTCCCAACAACCATGTCCTACTCTCTAGCCTAGACCTCACGATCGTCCAGCATGGAGTCCCCTTCAATGTGGGGATACATGAGTACGAGGGAGATATCTTCTCGCCCAAAGGGCATAAGTACATACGTGAGTACAATGTAGATATCGCCTCCTCTATGACCTACCGTGTGGGTGGTGTCGTCCTGCGCAAAGAGTTCATCTTCTGTCACTACATCAATAGAGCCCTCCTACGCTATACACTCCTAGAGGCACATAGTCAGACCACACTGAGGCTCTCGCCCTTCCTCGCCTTTAGGGATGTGAAGATGCTTACCCATCGCAATGACCAGATCAACGAGTCCTATGAGGGGGTAGACTCTGGGGTTAGCTTCTGCCTCTATGAGGGCTATCCTAGGCTCTACATGCAACTCTCTAAGCCGAACCACTTCGTGAGCGACCCGGTGTGGAATGAGCGGATAGAATACACGAAAGAACGAGAGCGAGGATACGAGTACACCGAGGACCTCTACGTACCTGGATACTTCGAGGTAGATATTGCCCTGGGTGAGTCGGTCTACTTCGCCGCAGGACTGGAGGAAGTGAATCCGCAGGACATCGCAGCCCTCTTCGAGCAAGAGGTAGCGATACGTACCCCGAGGGAGGACTTTCGGAGCTGTCTGCTGAACTCTGCCCTACAGTTCTACTACCGCCCCGACGCCACTCGGGGGTACCTCCTAGCGGGCTACCCTTGGTTCGGAGTCCGTGCACGAGACCTGTTTATTGCCCTACCGGGGTGTACAATCTATGCCGATGCCCCAGAGCGGTTCTACCGTATCATGGATACAGTCATCCCGGACACCCGTGCCTTCATGGAGCAGGTGGGGGTATCCAAGGAGATCCAGGGGATCAATGAGCCAGACGTCGGCCTCTGGGCTATCTGGACCCTACAGCAGTACGCAAGCTACGCGGGTGTCGAGGATATGGTCAGCCGCTATGGGGACTTCTTGGATGAGATGGTACGATACTACCTACGTAATGTACATCCCAATCTGCGTATCGACGAGACAGGCCTCTGCTTCATCCTCGGTGACGGCAAGCCCCTCTCCTGGATGGATGCCAAGATAGGTGGGCAGGCTGTCATCCGCAGAGAGGGTTATCTCGTCGAGGTCAATGCTCTCTGGTACAATGCTCTCTGCTTCTATCGTGAGGTCATGCCCTCCAGGTGGGATGAGGGACTCGAGGAGCTGCTAGGCCGGGTGAAGGAGAGCTTCAACCAAGTCTTCGTCAACGAGCATGGGTACCTCTTTGACTACATCTCCCCACACGAACGTCAGGACTGGAGCGTGCGTCCCAACATGATCTTTGCCACTTCACTCCCCTACTCCCCACTCTCCAAACAACTACGTCGCTCCGTACTGAACTTCGTCACACGAGAGCTACGCACCCCTAAGGGGCTTCGCTCACTGAGCCCCAAGAGCTATGGCTACCAAGCCCAGTGTAATGGTACTCAGCTCCAGAGAGAGCGAGCCTACTACAATGGCTCTGTGTGGCCGTGGCTCCTAGGTCCGTACTTCGAGGCCTGCCTCAAGCTCTACGGGCTAGGAGCGATCTCCTTCATCCAGCGGACGCTCATCGGTATGGAGGAGGAGCTCCATGAGCATGGTATAGCGACCATCAGCGAACTCTTCGACGGGAACCCACCCTTCCAGGGTCGTGGTGCGATCTCCTTCGCCATGAGTGTCGGGGAGATCCTACGATCCCTCAAGCTCCTCGAGGACGCGAAAAAGAAATATGATACACAAACACTCCCGATAATAAGATACGAATGAAAGCATTAATGTTTGGATGGGAGTTCCCCCCCCACATACTAGGAGGCCTAGGTACAGCTAGCTATGGCTTGACCAAGGGTATGGCAGCCCAGGGAGACATGGAGATTACCTTCGTCATCCCCCGTCCCTCGGGTGATGAGGATACGAGCTTCCTACGTATCATCGGAGCAGGAGATACCCCCGTGGTCTATCGGGATGTAACCTACGAGCAGGTACGAGACCGCCTCGCTGGCAAGATGAGTCCAGAGCTCTACTTCCACCTGCGAGATCATATCTACGCGGACTTCTCCTACCTCGGGACAAACGACCTCGGGACAATAGAGTTCTCTGGGAAGTACCCCGACAACCTCCTCGAGGAGATCAATAACTACAGCATCGTAGCTGGGGTGATCGCACGGGCTGAACCCTGCGACATCATCCACTCCCACGACTGGCTGACCTATCCCGCCGGTATCCATGCCAAACAGGTGACGGGGAAGCCTCTAGTCGTGCATGTGCATGCCACAGACTTCGACCGCAGTAGGGGGAATGTCAATCCCACGGTCTTCGGCATCGAGATGGACGGGATGAACCAGGCCGATCACATCATCACCGTCAGCGACCTCACCCGCCGTACCGTGATCGAGAAGTATCATCAGGATCCAGCCAAGGTCACCACGGTACACAATGCCGTCTCTCCCCTCGATCCAGCCATCCTAGCCCTACCCGATAGGCGTGGGGTAAAGGACAAGGTCGTTACCTTCCTCGGGCGCATCACGATGCAGAAGGGGTGCGAATACTTCGTCGAGGCCGCTGCTAAGGTACTGGAGCGTACGGAGCATGTACGCTTCATCATGGCGGGCAGCGGGGATATGATGGATGCGATGATCCGCCTAGCAGCACAGCGCAACATCTCTGATCACTTCCACTTCACGGGCTTCATGAAGGGTCAACAGGTCTATGAAGTCTTCAAGTCCAGCGACGTCTACGTCATGCCCTCCGTCTCCGAGCCCTTCGGTATATCGCCCCTAGAGGCTATGCAATGTGGTGTCCCCTCCATCATCTCCTACCAGTCTGGTTGCGCTGAGATCCTCAACTATGCAGTGAAGGTAGACTACTGGGACATCGACGCTATGGCTGATGCCATCTATGCCCTCATTACCTATCCAGAGATGCACACCTTCCTCAAGGAAGAGGGACTCAAGGAGGTCAATAGCATCACTTGGGAGGCTGCTGGGCGCAAGGTACGTGCCATTTACGACCAATATGTACGCTAAGTCACAACTCCACTATACCCATACCCCACATGAAAAAGATCTGTCTTTGCTTCCAGATACATCAGCCCTATCGCCTGAGACGCTATCGCTTCTTCGACATCGGGAACTCGCACTACTACTCAGATGACTACCTGAATGAAGAGGTCTTCGAGCGTATCGCTGACACTTGCTATCTACCCGCTAACCGGATGCTACTTGAGCTCCTAAAGGCCTACCCTGAGTTCTCCGTCAGCTTCTCTATCTCAGGGCTGGCCATCGAGCAGATGGAGTACTACAAGCCCGAGCTCATAGAGAGCTTTAGGGAGCTCGCAGCTACAGGACGAGTAGAGTTCCTGGCGGAGAGCTACGCTCACTCGATCTCCTCGCTCTACGACAACGTAGAGTTCCGCAATCAGATACGGATGCAGCAGACTAAGCTACGAGAGCTCTTCGGGATTAAGCCCTCTCGGGTCTTCTGCAACACCGAGCTCATCTACTCAGATGAGATCGCGGTAGAGCTATCTGCCCTCGGCTATGAGGGGATCATCACAGAGGGAGCCAAACACATCCTAGGGTGGAAGAGTCCTAACTACCTCTACTCCTCCATCATCAACCCCAAGACTCGCCTCATCCTACGCAATGCAGGTCTCTCTGAGCTGATTACGACGCACTTCTCCAACTACTCCTCAGCTGAGTATCCAGTCACTGCAGACAAGCTCCTAGAGCGCGTGAAGTGGCTGCCTGAGGGAGAGGACTTCGTCTGCCTCTATATGAACTATGAGGTACTCGGGGTGATGAACCGCCCTGAGACGGGTATCTTTGAGTTCTTCCGTGCCCTCCCTGCCCTAGCGAGCGACTACGGAGTGTCCTTTACCACTCCATCTGGGATCCTTGACGAGTCCAAGAGCGTCGGTACACTCTCTGTAGCCTACCCCATCAGCTGGGACGGGGAAGAGAAGAGTACGAACGCCTGGAATGGCAACATCCTACAGCAGGGAGTCATCGAGAAGCTACGGGCCTGGGGCGAACGAGTCCATGCCCTAGAGGATCGGCGCCTCCTACAGGACTGGCTCTACCTGCAGAGTGCCGATCACTTCTACTACATGAATACGGTCAACTGGGGGGGGCATCCATTCAGCCCGTACAACTCGCCCTATGATGCCTTCAACAACTATATGAACGTCCTGAGCGACCTCCTGCTACGTGTAGAGGAACAGGCTCCTAGCAGCATCGAGACCGAGGAGCTGAACTCCTACCAGCAGACCATCCATGCTCAGGATGAGCAGATCACCCGGCTGGAGAATGAAGTCCACCAGCTGCGGAGACAACTCTCTAGCCTCACAGAGGCATGAGAGATAGAGCCCCGAGGGTGAACGATTAGCCTTGAGGGGTTGTTCTGAAGTAGGGTGCCCCCAGTGAGCAAGAGGGCACATAGGGGCGAGGGATGGCTTCCCGTCCACCCTCCGCCTCCGTAGAGATAGCCACGCTCAGCATACAAACATCAAGTAGATACACCTTATGATAGGAACAGAGATTAAGGAATTCGGTCACGTCCTAGAGCTAGAGGAGCTCTCTGTCGTACATGTAGACCTCCCTCGGGGAAAGAAAGTACGACCTCATGACCACATCGGGCAGGAGATCTTCTTCTGCGTGGTGAAGGGCGAGGTCATCACCACCCTAGATGGGATCGAGACACACAAGCTTACGCCCGGTGTCCTCCTCCGCTTCCCAGGGGAAGCGATGATCGGTATCGAGGCTATCGTGGATAGCGAATTCTACGTCTATCTAATCAACCGAAGAAACTAAGCAGAATACACCAAATGGAAATGCAGAAACACCTTCCCCAGGTGGACATGGATAAGCTACGTATCGTCCTCGATACGAAAGAACGCTATATGAACGGGGAGCTCTCCCTAGAAGATGCTCGTGCCATCCTCAGAGAGAAGGTCAAGACCCTCCGCCCCTATGAGATCGCCCTCGCAGAGCAGGAGCTCAAGACCTTCCAGGACGATGAGTGTCGCAAGGAGGATATCCAGCAGATGATGACCCTCTTCCAGGATGTAATGGATACCAGTCGTCCTGACCTCCCCCCCGATCACCCGATCATGTGCTACATCAGAGAGAATGATGCTATGCGTGAGCTCCTCAAGCAGGTAGAGGAGCTAGCACAGTATCCCGTGATCAAGAACCAGTGGCTTGCCCTCTATGACGAGCTCCATAAGTTCCGCCTTCACCTCTCCCGCAAGCAGAACCAGCTCTACTCCATCCTAGAGCGAAAGGGCTTTGACCGTCCGACGACGACGATGTGGCTCCTAGATGACTTCATCCGTGATGAGATCAGCGATGCCCGTCGCCTGATCGAGCAGGACAAGGATGAAGAGTTCATCAAGATGCAGAAGATGATCGTCGAGGATGTACTCGACCTGATGCAGAAGGAGGAGACCGTCCTCTACCCAACCTCTCTCGCCATGATCCGCCCTAACGAGTTCGAGGCAATGAAGGCTGGAGACCGGGAGATCGGCTATGCCTGGATACGCGTCGGGAAGGCAAAGAAGGAGCAAGAGGAGCCAGTAGCCCCAGCATCCGGAGGCTCAGCTATGACAGCTGGCTTCGCAGGAGAGCTCGCAGCACTCCTCGGGAAGTACTTCAGTGCAGGAGGGACAGACCCTAATGGGCTGCTAGATGTCGCACAGGGGAAGATGACCCTCGAGCAGATCAATCTTGTCTACAAGCACCTCCCCGTAGACCTCTCCTACGTAGATGAAAGCGAGATCGTACGCTTCTACTCCGACACCGACCACCGAGTCTTCCCACGAAGCCAGAACGTCATCGGGCGTGATGTGAAGAACTGCCACCCTCGTACTAGTGTCCACCTCGTAGAGGAGATCATCGAAAAGTTCCGCAACGGAGAGGAGGACGAGGTTGACTTCTGGATCAATAAGCCCAATCTCTTCATCTATATCACCTACGTCGCTGTCCGTGATGAGCAGGGTCGGTTCCGTGGTGTGCTGGAGATGATGCAGGACTGCACACGCATCCGTAGCCTCGAGGGCTCACGCACCCTACTCTCCTGGGATAAGAGCAACAAGGCAGCCGACAAGCATGCCTCTGCTGACCAAGCTGCCAATTCCTACGCTCCCTCCACACCCAGCACACCCACACAGGATACCCCAGCACCACAAGCACCTCAGCCTGCCCAGCCCAAGGAAGAGGACGATGATGATGACTATGTCTCCTGCTCGTGCATGAAGAAACCAGCTCAGGCACCAGCCGAAGAGCCTGAGGAGGCTCCCGCCACGGAGATCGCCGAGTACAACGGAGATACACGTCTCAAGCACCTACTAGACGTCTACCCCTGGCTCAAGGCCGAGTTACCCAAGATTAACCCAGCCTTCAAGATGCTCTCCACTCCTCTGGCACGCATCATGATCCCCCGTGCGACCATCTCGATGATGAGTGAACGCAGTGGGATGCCTATCCCTGAGCTCATAGCAGCGATCAAGGAGCGCATCGCAGCGCACAAGGAATAAGCCTGCGGTGCCCATAGGGCTCATACCGGACTCAGATCCCTCTACTCCTAGATTTGATGGAGTGGAGGGATCTTTTTATAGTCCCTAAGAAGCGAAGAAGCCTCCTGGAAAGAATCTCATGGGGGGCGGGGGAAAAGTTTTCTACAAGTTTTCTGCACTCTATCGGGACGGTATAAAGACTATATTCCACACCTACCTATCGACTCTCTCGGTCTAGCATCTATCCCATACTGTATATTTACACAGAGCAATTTACGATGGGATTGAGCTCTCTGATGACAGGCCGAGGGCCTGGTCTCAGCTGGTCTCAAACGGAGGTATAGGGAGTAAATGATTGAGGTGTATAGCCTAATCCTCTTGTGGCAATAAAAACTTCTTATTACCTTTGCGCCAGCGAAACCCCAAGAGGGGGATCCAAGACCGCGGTAGTAGCTCAGTTGGTAGAGCATCAGCTTCCCAAGCTGAGGGTCACGAGTTCGAGCCTCGCCTACCGCTCTCTTAGCGGGGGTATCCTTCATCGAGGGATACCCCCGTTTAGGTTATAAATACATTACTACTACATAAGACATATCACTATGATCGCTACACTACTCAGTACGAGCCTCGGGGAGTTCTTTGGCTCACTAGGGCATGAACTCACCTCCTTCAGCCTAGACCAAGTATACAAGTCCTTCCTCACACTCTTCGTCACCATTGACATCATCGGAGCCATCCCGATCATCCTATCGTTAAAGTCCAAGGGGCAGGTCTATCAGGCCTCCCAGGTAGGGATCTATTCGGGGGTTATCCTCATCGCTTTCCTACTGGCTGGTGAGCCTCTCCTTGGATCCTTTGGGGCAGACATATCTACCTTTGGTGTAGCTGGGGGGATTGTGCTCTTCGTCATGGCAGTAGAGATGATCTTTGGCATCGAGATCTTCAAGTCCGAAGACTCTAGTGGCAACTCTACGTTCGTCCCCTTGGTCTTCCCCCTCTTCGCTGGGGCAGCCTCCTTCACGACGCTCCTGACCCTACGTGCAGACGGTATGGCGATGATCAACCTAGCCATAAGTATCATCCTCAACATGGTGATCGTCTATCTCGTCCTCCGCTATGTATCCATCCTTGACCGCCTGCTTGGAGCTAACGGGGTATATATCCTGAGGAAGTTCTTCGGCGTAGTACTCCTCGCCATCTCTGTCAAGTTCATCACCAAGAACCTCATCGACGTGATCGCTATGGTGCAGCAGGGGGTCGCTAATCACGCAGGATAGTCTCCCGGAGCGTAAGGGTGCGACTATACATTTACTAGAATAAGAAACAACTATATGAAACATGGCTTTGTCAAGGTGGCGGCCGCCGTCCCCTTCGTCCGAGTAGCGGACTGTATATACAATATCGAGCGCATAGAAGCTATGGTCCTCGAGGCCGAGTCCAAGGGGGTAGAGATCATTACCTTCCCTGAGCTATGTATCACAGGCTACACCTGTGGCGATCTCTTCCTCCAACCCTTCCTCATCGAACAGGCTCAGCAGGCACTCCTTCGGCTCGCAGAGCGTACAGCGCACACCTCGGTACTGATCATCGTCGGGATGCCCATCCTCATTGAGTCTCAGCTCTTCAATGCTGCCGTGGCTCTACAGTCCGGGGTGATCCTCGGAGCGATACCGAAGACCTACCTACCGAATTATCGGGAGTTCCAGGAGGCACGCTGGTTCGCACCTGCCCGGGATCTACAGCTAGCCACGGCACATATCGGGGGCTTCGATGTACCCATCGGACACAATGTACTCTTCCGCTCGGGGGAGGTCGCTATAGGGATCGAGATCTGCGAAGATATGTGGACACCCTATACCCCTGGTACCCGACTCGCTCTCTATGGGGCTCAGATCATCTTCAACCTCTCAGCCAGCAACGAGCTAGCGGGCAAGAATACCTACTTACGCTCGCTCATCTGTGGACTCTCCTCCCAGAACCTCTGCGCCTACGTCTACTCCTCGGCTGGATATGGCGAGAGTACGACGGACGCAGTCTTCGCTGGCAAGGCCTTCATTGCCGAGGTAGGTAAGATCCTAGAGGAGACACCTCGCTTCGTCCATGAGGAGCGTATGATCATCAGCGACATCGATGTCAGCCGCATCGACTATGATCGTATGAGCACCAATAGCTTCAACGAGTCCGTTACCGATCATACCGAGCGAGGGAAGCTCATGGAGATCCCCTTCGAGCTGCGGAGTCTGGAGTGCTCGCATGATGTCGATCGGCATATCGAGCAGAACCCATTCTTCCCCCAGAATGGGACGGAGGGGGAGCGAGCCGAGGAGATGTTCGACATACAGACATGCGCTCTGGCTCAGCGTCTACAGTTCGTCGGTGCACGTCATGCCGTGATCGGGATCTCGGGTGGACTAGACTCCACACTGGCGCTCCTCGTCGCTGTGGCCGCATTTGACTTCCTCGGGATCCCTAGGCTGGGGATCATCGCCGTCACCATGCCCGGCCTCGGGACGAGCCAGCGCACCAAGAGCAATGCACTACAGCTCATGGAGCACCTAGGCGTGACCTCTCGTACCATCGACATCACAGAGGCCTGCCTACAGCACTTCGCAGCTATCGGGCACGACCCACAGGTACAGGACGTAGTCTACGAGAATACTCAGGCGAGAGAGCGGACACAGATCCTCATGGATCTAGCCAATAAGCACAATGCTCTCGTCATAGGTACGGGTGACCTCTCGGAGCTGGCGCTCGGGTGGTGCACCTTCAACGGGGATCATATGTCCATGTATTCGGTCAATGCTGGTGTCCCCAAGACAGCGATACAGATCATCGTCACTCATCTAGCTCAGACCCGACGCTTCGGCGAGAAGCTCTCCGAGGTGCTCCAGGCGGTCGTTGACACCCCGATTTCACCCGAGCTCAAGCCCACAGATAGTGCAGGAGATATTGAGCAGAAGACAGAGGATCTCGTAGGACCCTATCGGATCCATGACTTCTTCCTCTATAACTTCCTCGGCTATGGCTATACCCCGAGCAAGATCTTCTATCTGGCTCGAGTAGCCTTCAGGGACGAATACAGTCCAGAGACAATCCGACACTGGCTGAAGGTCTTCTACCGGCGCTTCTTCTCCCAGCAGTACAAGCGCAACTGTCTACCTGATGGGCCTAAGGTAAGCCGAGTAAGTCTCTCTCCTCGGGGAGACTGGCGTATGCCAAGCGACGTATCGTCACGAGCTTGGCTAGAGGAAATCGATCGTCTACCCATCGACTAAGGGTACGCTTGTATCTGTGTATCGATATTTTTAGTACGTTTGTATCCGAATTCGTCCACATAGACGTTCTGTCACAGGACAATCTTCTGTAGACGTCTTCCTTTAGACAAATAAAGATTATGAAGAAAGTATTTGTTTCTTTCGCCTTTATGGCGCTCGCCCTCGCTTCTTGCCAGGGTAAGACCGACGCTTCCTCTACGGATAGCGCCGCTATGGACAGCACAATGACCGCAGCCGTTCAGCCCGCAGCTGAGCAGGCTAACGGCGACGTAGTAGGCACCTACGAAGGTGTACTCCCTGGCGCTGATGGATCTGTCACCACGAAGATCACGCTCAACGCTGATGGCACCTACAGCAAGCACGAAGAGTTCTCTAAGGCTGGTGTAGAACCAATGGATGAGAACGGCACCTACAAGTATGAGGCTAATGGACTCGTGACTCTCATCACGCCATCCTCTAACCTCGAGACCTACTACAAGGCTGCTGCTGGTACGCTCACGCTGCTAGACCAGACGACTAAGGAGCTACCTACTGGCGAGCTAGCCGCTCAGTATGTCCTCAACAAGAAGTAAGTCAATCCATCACCTCTAAGGACCCCGTACATGGGGATACCTCATCGAGAGGCTATTCTATCCGATACATATCGGTAGGATAGCCTCTCCTCTCTTATATCCCTAACCTCAGTCACTCAGATGAGACTCAGAGCATAAAGCTCTGGATATACGACACGGGACACACCCGGGAGATACGATAGGAGGAGGGGAGGAGGGGAGGAGACG